>SKYC01000277.1 GCA_007128085.1 Saprospiraceae bacterium
AATTTAACAATTTAAATTTATCAATAAATGTTACCCGGTCGACGGGGAGTTAATGGTCAATTCATCCTGGCCGGCAGTTAGACTCGCAGGCTTCCACCGTTTGACCTTCTAAAAATTTGTGTTATGAAAAATCAATCTCTTTTAATGTTCGCCTTTATCGCCTGGGTATGGATTTCAGAAAACCCCGTCCATGCGCAATCCGATGATATCCGCTACGGCAGGGTTGATGATGCTCTGGTCCACATGGAAAAATACGAAGCCGACACCAGTGCAAAGGCTGTGATTCTGGGTAAAAAGGGTCAAATGGAAATCACGCATACCGAAGCGGAGGGTTTTCACATGCGCTACACCGTTCTAATGCGGATAAAAATATTTGAATCCGAGGCTTTTGACCTGGCCAATTTTCGAATTCCTCTCCGCGGTGCAGGCAGCAATCAAGAGCGGCTCACCAACATCAAGGGCGTGACCTTTACTCCCGAAAACGGAAGAGTCAACCGATCGAGGATGAGAAACAGAGATGTTTTCGAAGAAGAAGTCTCCTCCGGGTTAACCACCATGAACTTCACTCTACCCAATGTGCAGGAGGGGACAGTTTTCGATCTCGAATACACCATTACTTCTCCGCATTTGCACAACTTACCGATTTGGTATTTTCAGAGTGCCTACCCCACTGTTTACAGTGAACTGACCACTTATATTCCCGAGTACTTTCGCTACAGCCCGCTCATGCAGGGTTTTTTAACTCTAGATCACAGAGAACAGACCACTCGAAACCGAACCATAAGGGGCAGTTCGCGCTCCATCAGTGTGAGCGAACAAATCCAGGCTTCTTCACAGAGATCTCCCGATATTACTTTTACAGAACACATCACGGAAATGAGAATGGAAAACATTCCCGCTTTCAAAGATGAACCCTATATGAATGCCGCAGTTAACTACATTTCTAAAATTGAACACGAGCTGACTTCTTTCCGCGCACCCGACGGCACGATTCAGGAGTTCAATCTTACCTGGGATCAACTCAGCAGACAAATGATGGTCGCTGAGTTCTTTGGAATGCAATTGAACCGCTCCGGATTTTTGAGTGACGCAGTTCAGAAAATAAAATCCGATTACAATTCCGATGCCGAGAGAATGGCCGCCGCTCACCGCCTCATTCGCGATGAAATGAGATGGAACAGGGAATCCAGAGTATTCGCCAATCAGAACCTGAGGGCGTCGTGGAGGGACAAGCAGGGAAATTCTGCGGACATCAACCTTTTGTTGGTCCTGCTTTTACAGGAACTCGGATTGGATGCCCACCCGGTATTGGCGAGTACGCGCAGCCACGGAATGGTCAATGTCACTCAGCCCATGCTCAACAGTTTCAATTACGTAATCGCACACGTCAATCTGGGTGAGATCGAGTTTGTTTTAGATGCTACAGAAAAAAACCTCCCCTTTCACCTGCTTCCCTTGCGAGCCCTCAATGAACGGGGCAAACTGATGTCTGTGGAGGACACCCGATGGGTAGAGCTCAAGCCCTACGGCGAAAACTCCACCCTCTCCACAGCCAAAGTCAAAGTGGAGCCCTGTGGCAGTATACACGCCACACTGAACAGAGAAAAATCGAACTACCACCGCTTGGCTATGTACAACACCCTCAGTAATTTCGAAAGTGAAGAGAAGTATATGGACGAATTTGAGTCGGTTTATCCGGACATCGATTTATTGGATTTTCAAGTAGAAAAGGAGTCTCCATGGGGAGAAACGCTGTTGGTTGTTTACGAATTCAAAATGCCCGAATTCGATAGTTCTCCCAAAGATGTACTCTACCTCAATCCCCTATTAATCGATCAATTGGAGAGCAACCCATTCAGGTTGGAAGACCGAAAATTTCCGGTAGATTTTATCTATCCTCACAAAAAGACTTACCGGATAAGTATTAATATTCCGGAGGGTTATGAAATAGAGGATCTCCCCAACAGTACTCAGTTTGCCGTACCGGATGAAATGGCGGTGTTTACCAGCCATTACGAGCTGACTGAAAATCAAACCATAGAAATCGAAATCGGGTTTGAAATTAAAAAAGAGCTCTTTGTTTCCGATGAATACCCGGCCTTAAAAGACTTTTACGCCCGAATGGTAGAAGAGCAGGCCCGAAATATAGTACTGAGAAAAATCTAAGTAGATGATCTATAAATTTTCGGGTAAGTGTGCGGCCCTTTTCGCATTTTTACTGGCTTTTTATATCCCTGTCAACGCATCGGATTTATGCATTTCAGGCATTTCGGAATCACTGCTTGAAAACGCCAACGCAGTCATTCGCACCCATCATTCAGAGGTGATCATAGAGAGCCCCGACCGCTACACCATAAAAACGGAGATAGCGGTAACCGTGCTGAATGAAAGCGGCAGAGGTATGGCATACCTGGTCATTCCCTACGACGGCAATTCCAGACCCCGATTTCGCGAGGGCGCCATCTACGATGCCTTTGGAAACCAACAGGATCGCATCCGCAGACGCGATCTGGAAGACTACAGCAATGTGGCAAACTTCTCTCTTTTTGAGGACAGCAGAAT
>SKYC01000191.1 GCA_007128085.1 Saprospiraceae bacterium
ACAGAAGTTTAGAAAGGGATACAGTGCCCTCTGAGAAGCCCGTCAAACCGCGGAGAACCATTCGCTTATGAAGCTGAATTGGATGTTGGTTGTGTCTTTTTTCTGCACCCTTTTTACGGCGGCCTACTCCCCGGTGAAAGGAGCAGAGCCCGAATTCCGAATGGAAATCCAACCGGATGCCATTTACGAAGGCGAGGTGTTTGAAGTCAGTTTAACCATCAACCGGGAGGGCTGGGGTCAACTGACTTTGCCCGAATTGCCCTCATTCCAAAGAGTAAGTGGCCCTACCCGGTCTATGCAAACCACCATCATCCAGGGCAGGATTGAGAACCGAACGACCCATTCCTATCGGTTCAGGGCTGCTAAAAGTGGTGAATTTATAATTCCTCCGGCAGTATTGATAAAAGATGGACGGGAACTGAGAAGCAATTCCGCAACCTTGGTGGTTTTGGATCGGAGCGATGATCACCCGGACCTATCTGGAGATATTTTTCTTCGCGTATCCACCAGCTGCGACACTTGTTACATGGGACAGCAAATCGTGCTCAATCTCGAGTTGCTCACCACCAGGGGAATTACCGACTATTCTATTTTACAGGATCCCCCTCTCCAGGGACTGCACAAGCACAATTATCACAATCTCAGAAACTTCCGTCCGACCCGAGATACTTTCCAAAACAGAATTTACCAAAAACACCTGTTGAGAAGGTACATTCTCACAGCGCAACACCCCGGACTTTTTAGCGGTGAAACCTTTGAATTAAGAGTTGTGGAAGAAGATACCGATTCCCGATGGGGCGGTTTTTTCAGAATGGGAGGAGAGTCTCATTACCTCTCAGCGATGGTGCCTGACATTCTCGTATTGCAAGCGCCGCCCAATGCACCTGAAGCTTTTGATCATCTCATCGGAGAGTTTAGCCTGAACAGCTATCTCGAGGAAAATAATCTACATACCGGCGAGTTGTTGTCTCTTCGAATCCGGGTCAGAGGCGACGGGGATCTGAAAGCTGTGCACTCGCCAGAGGTTGAAATAATGGGTGGGCTGTCCATTGCAGATGTCCAACTGGCCTTTGAGTCTGCCCGCGAGTACGGGGGCAAGTTGGAATACACCAGAGAGTGGAATATCCTGCTCCGCGGAGACCACAGTGGCGAAGCTGCAATCATTCCACAAGTCACCGCCTACCTGGTGGAAGCAGACAGTTTTTATACTCTGCGACCCGACACACTGCATTTAATGGTCAAGGAAGGAGATGGATCCGATAATGGCTTTTTTACCGATGGCGATGAAGGTCTACATCCGGTAGTTAAATGGTGGTCCAACCCCAAAATTCTCCTCGGACTTACCGCTCTGGGTGTTGGGGCCGCGCTGTTTTTCTTACTTTTTTACCGTCGCAATGGAAAACCATCGAAATCCCTCACCAGCGAGGAGGCTTTTCTGCAGTCGCTGAGGGATGCAAAAAAAATAAAAAACAGCAGTCCGAAGGAATACTGTACACAGGTTTTACACGCCCTGGACTATTACATCAGCCAGTCCATTGATCTGCCGATGTCTCGCTGGAGTGAAGATCGCCTAAAGACCTCTTTACTCAAAAGATTTGATACGGAAAAAAGCGAAGCCATTCTCGAGTTGCGCTCCAGTCTGATTCGGGGCACCTACGGATATTCTGTGTTGGAAACCGCAGAGATAGAGCGGCTGATTAGTAAAATCACCTGAGTAAACCCGCAAAAAGCTAAAAAAAGCACGGAGAGATTGATAAACGGCTATTCTTTGTCGATTTTTCCAAACAATGCCTACCCTGAACAGTTGTTTTACCAGAAGTTCCGGATTTATGTAATC
This sequence comes from Saprospiraceae bacterium, assembly GCA_007128085.1. Taxonomy (GTDB): domain Bacteria; phylum Bacteroidota; class Bacteroidia; order Chitinophagales; family Saprospiraceae; genus PWJY01. The sequence goes on from SKYC01000191.1 coordinate 1,838, forward strand.
GGGTATTTTTTTCTCGTAATTTAAAAAAAACCAATCTTTACATATCGGAACGAGCCATTCACATAGACAAATCAAAAGCATGAATAACCACCTTCTCTTTTTTTCTTTATTCATTCTGACCATTTCCTTCTTTGTAGCTTGCAACGGCTCCACCGCAGATTATAGTGAGGGAACCGAAATCGTCGAAAGTGAAGACGGTTCAATCCTCGTTAAAGACGCCTTGCCATTTACCCTTGAATTTGAGGAGGCCTTTTTCGATGGCGATAATTCCTTTCCCGCCATTGGATCTTATTCCATAGCTGCCGCAGACAACGGTCAGGTACTCCTATTGGGTGGAAGTACAGTAGGGACAACTCTTGTAAAAGAGTATACCGGGAAAAAGTTGCGAGAAGACGATTTAAACAATTTCTTATATGTTTTGGATTTTGAAAGCGGAGAACAGTGGTCCTTTGATTTAAATCAACTGTCTGTTGACCTATCTGCTCCCCTTCAATCGGTGAGTCAGCAGTATTATTCTGACCGCTCAACAGGCCATTTGTATATCGTGGGTGGGTTTGGCTGGAATTCAGATAGCGGGAAAGTAGACATTTACGACCAACTGATAAGGGTGGAAGTGAAACCCCTGATCGAAGCTGTTAAAACGGGTGCTACCGCGGCTGAAATTGAAGAATTGTTTGAGTGGATCCGGGATGAGCGATTGGCCGTAGCTGAGGGGCAGTTATTTC
>SKYC01000249.1 GCA_007128085.1 Saprospiraceae bacterium
AAGGAATAAAATTAAAAAAAATGAAGTATTTTAGTTCAATTTTGTTGTCGGTTCTGTTGGCTTGCCTAATGTCGGGCTGTGAAAAAGATGCCTGTCTTAAAAATGCAGGTAAAGAGTCCATTGAAGAAATGGAAAGTCCGGCTTTTAATAAGCTGAGAGTACACGGTTTTGTGGACGTCCGACTAAAAGAAAGTACTGATCCTCGGATAAAACTCACAGGGGGAGCGAACTTACTTCCCTCAATAGAAATAAATACGGAGGGGAAAACACTGATCATAAAAAACTCCAATCGCTGCAGTTGGATGAGAGATGCCCGGGAAAGGGTGGAGGTCATCATTTACAGTCCGTCTATTGAAAAAATTGAATTTTTGGGGTACGGAGACCTCACCGCAGATGATTTGAAAGTACAAAAGCTGGAATTGAGGACCTTTCGATCGCTTCGGGATCTAAATTTTCGAGTGACTGCCGACAGTTTAATGTTTTTCCTGGAACAGGGTTCTCCGGATATATACCTCGAGGGGCAAGCGGACTATCTGTACATTTATCACGCGGGAACGGGCAGAGTTTTTGCGGAGGGTTTGCAGGTGCGGAATAAAATTCATCTCAATCACGAAAGCACGGGTCATTTCCACGTATTTCCCAAAGAAAAATTATTGCTCGAAATCAAAGGCAGTGGCAACATTTACAGTTATCACAAACCCTCTGAACTCACCATTGCCCAAATCGGCCGGGGAATGTACATCCCCTCTTATTAACCTGTTCGCCCGCTAAATCTTCCAACAAGAGACCGACATAATGAGTTTTCTAACTTGTTCGGAAATATTTGGGAATGAATCTTGCTCCGGAATAATAATCTAGCTCAGGATATTAAATCGGCTTAAAATACGGCATCATCCACTCCATTGACAGATTCATCGCGCCTTTCCGTGCGATCCTGGTAACCCCTGAATCTGTAAGTCAAAGACAGATTGAGCACCCGGCTTTCCCTTTCAAAGTAGCGGCGTTGATTAAAGTTGCTGCTCTCGGTATTGAGGGTGAAATTACGTGTTTTAAAAACGTCGCTCAGACTCAGGCTTATGGTACCGTTTCGGTTAAAAATCTCCCGCCTGATTCCGATATTCATAGAAAAAATGGGGTCGATACTACCCTGTGGAATGACAATGGGACCGCGGTAACTGGCCATAATCTGAAGGCTGAACCAATTGGGAATTCGGGTATTGCCCATCAGGTTGAAGGTGTAGGAATAACGGGAATTGGAGTACCGCTCGCCGTTGTCCTTTCCTATAATCTCCGAGTAAAAAAAACTGCTGGTCAGAGACAAATCCGTATTCCTCCCCAGGAAAGCCTGTTTAACTACTTCCAATCCGGTACTTCGACGGGTGTCGGCATTTTGCCAGGTAACCACCGACGATCGGTCCTGAAAAAGCTGGTAAACCCTGGTAAAGGTGTTTTGGGCATTTCTGTGAAAAATGGCTGAGGTCAGGAAGAAGTTTTCCCACATTTTATCGAATGAAATTTCGTAATTATCGGTGTACTGAGGCTGAAGATATGGGTTGCCCAGTCGGAGGTTCAACAAATCCTGGGCATTCAAAAAAGGCATCATGTTGCGCATGCCAGGCCGACTGATCCTCCTGCTGTAACTGGCTTGTAAAACCGTATTTTCAGCCGGTTCATAAGAGATGAAAAAGGAGGGGAAAAGATCGAAATAATTGTTGTTGTGTACCGAATCAATCCGCGGTTGATAGGATTCAGTGAGGGTTTGTTCGGCTCTCAACCCCGCCTGATAGCCCCAGGGTCCGGTTTTCCCGGAAACGATCAGGTAGGCGGCGTGAACATCCTCGTCCAGACTGAACTGGTCGGTTATGAGGTCATTCGTTTCCCACTTTTGATCGCCAAAGTCCCACTCGTTAAAAATTTGTTCTCTGAATTCCCTGGACAGCGTACTCTTCAAACCCGTCTCTACAGTAAAGTCTCCCAATGGGCGTGAAAAATCGAGCTGAAAAAGGTAAACATCGTTATTGAGCGGTCTTTCGTAAGTTTGCAGTTCCCTTTTTTCAGCCACAGGCTGATCGTTCTGATCCCGGAATTCCTGATCAAAATACTCAATGCGGTCCTGGTCGGCATTGCTGTATCTGGCCTGAGCACTGAATTGGTAGTCTTCTCTGCCAAAGGTCGTCTGAAAATTCACGCCTAAATCCAGATTGACCCTGGACTGGTCCTCCTCCAGCAACCTAAAGTAGGCACTGTCTTGCTGACCTTCGGTATTCAGGCTCCTGATTTCATACAATCGCTCCCTGTCCCTCGATCTTGCATTTATCGAGGAAGTTAGATTGATACTGCTGTGATCGTTGAATCGATATTCAATGCCCGGTCGAATCAAATGCGATTGATCCCAATTGGTCGTATTGTACTCCTGATCGAGTATGGGTGAAACCTGTCCCGTAAAACTCTCTCTGTAGCTCTCGCTGAACTCCCATCGTTCTCTGTACTGATAATTGTACCCCAGAGAAAAGTTAAATCCGTTGGTTCGGTAATTGAGGTTAACACC
>SKYC01000348.1 GCA_007128085.1 Saprospiraceae bacterium
CCTCCCGGAAGTGAATGTTACCCAATTTGACTCCTGAAAATTTGCGAAAGCTGTCTTTGGATGAACCGGTTATAACAACCACCTTTGTCCCGTCCAGTGTCATTTGCATGATTTGGTGGAGGATGAGGAGATTTTTTCTTGAAAAGTATCTTTTTTTAAACTGATTTTTGTTGATTACACCCCCCATGAGAATGAGTAATTGGGGTTCAATGCTCCTCAGGTATTTTAAGAGTTCTAAGGGGTAGCCACCTGTTTTTCCCAGCTCAATGTCGGAAATGATGCAAACTTCAACTTGCCTTTTCATTTTTTAAAATTTAGCTAAACCGTTGGCTGCAGACAAGAAAAATTTTAGTAAAACTTTTGTCTCTCCCTGTATTTAGGGAGGTCGTTGGCCGTTTTGTGGTCTCTATTTTTTCACTGTTCCTTTGACGATGGAGATTGGCTGTCTGAAGAATGCGGAAGTCACAATATCGCAGACATTCAATTTCCCACCGGGAAAAGAATTTATACATCGCAAATTTCTATGATATAAGTAAATTCAATGTAAAGGACAGGTTAATTGTGCTTTATCATTTCGGCTCCTCCGACCACTGTAGCAAGAGTTGATTGAGGAATTTTTTTGTCACCAGGACGTCCTCGGATAGATTTCGGTCGGTTTCCAGTTGCGGAACCCACTCCCGGTAGTCTTCCACTATTTTTTTCATAGTCGGAGAAATTTGGTCGTTTCCGGAAATGGTGATGGCTTGTATGGCCGTCATGAATTCCATGGCGAGTACCGTGAAGGTGTTGTTGAGAATGCGGTAGGTCTTTGTTGCTGCGTTGGCCGCCATACTTACGTGATCTTCCTGTCCCATGCTGGAGATGATGCTGTCTACACTGGCGGGAGTGGCCAGTTGTTTGTTGAGGCTGACCGATGCAGCAGCGGAGTACTGTAAGATCATAAAGCCCGATTGTATTCCGGCGTCGGGGGTCAGGCAGACCGGCAAACCTCTGTGGCCGTTTATCAGTTGATAAACCCTCCTTTCGGAAATGGAAGCCAATTCACAAAGTCCCAGGGCGAGGTGATCCATGGCAAATGCGATGGGTTCTGCATGAAAATTACCGCCGGACAATACCTTTCCGCTGTCGGGAAATACCAGCGGATTGTCAGAAACGGAATTGATTTCCGTGTGGATGGTATCTCTTACTTTTTGGATCAAATCAAATACTGCTCCGTGTACCTGGGGTACGCAGCGAAATGAATAGGGGTCCTGAACGCTGTGCTTCTCGCGCTTATCCAGTGAAGAACCGGACAACCAATTCAGTACATCAGCAGCCGAATGAATTTGTCCGGCATGAGGTCTGATTTTGTGAATGTCCGGATCCAGAGGCCCGGTCTGGCAATTAAAAGCCTCAAAACTCAGGGCCGCACAGAGATTGGCGAGGCGATAGTATAGATTTGACTTCACCATTGCCTGCAATCCGAATCCCGTTGAAAATTGGGTGCCATTGATCAGTGCGAGTCCCTCTTTTGACTCGAGAGCGAGCGGACGGATCCCCGAGCGCTTTAGGAAATCTCCTCCTTCCAATTCCTCACCCTTCCATCGGATTTTTCCCTCCCCCAGAAGAATCAGGCTCAGGTGTGCCAATGGAGCCAAATCCCCGGAAGCACCCAGAGAACCCTGTTCGTAAATCAGGGGTGCGGCTCCACTGTTGTAAATCTCGCACAACCGCTGAATCAATTCCGCTCTTACACCGGAATGACCGAGACTCAGGTTTTTTATCTTCAGTAGCAAAATGGTTCGGCTCACTTCATCGGGCACGTAATCACCGCTGCCACAGGCGTGGGATCGAATCAGATTCTCTTGCAATTGCCCGAGTTTTTCGCGATCAATTTTTATGTCGCACAAATAACCAAAACCCGTATTGATTCCATAGATGACCTTCCCCTTTTCCATCTCGCTTTCGAGAAAGCGTCGGCATTTTTTTACTGCATCCATACAATCCCCTCCAATCTCCAGTTTGGAGTTCTTCAAAAGGTGGCTGTAAATTTCCTCCGCCTGGATGGGTTTGAGATTCAGAGTAAGTGACATATAAAATCAGTTTATGGTTTGAATGCAGAAATGAAAATGCTCTGGGCTGTCCGGAACTCAATTTGTTGCAAAAGTAAGAAGCTAAATGGACAAAAAGTAATATTTCTATACAGACATGGCCGAAGGATAAACTTAGCTACCTGTCAAAAAGGGGGAATCCGGGAATCGATGAGGTTCAAATGTCAGGCCCGAAATTTTCAGTTTTTGACCCAAAGGACTGGCTCACTAAAAGAATAGGCTTTATATTTGTGGTCATTCGATAATAATATGAACCGAATTAAAGTTTAACTTTGGTCATTCGGCCTCGACAACTGTAGAAAGTGTTCAGATTGTGAATGGCCCAATATCAACAGATTATTTACTAATTTACACCTCAGTTTATGATAAGTAGAATTTCATTTTGTTTGATAGGAATGTTTCTTTTTTCCCACACGCTTTTTTCTCAGCAAGTAGCGGTGGTCGATGTTTCCAAGGTTTTGGAAAATGTGGAAGAGTACCGCGCCGCCCAGCGTGAACTGGACAATGTATCGGCTGCGTGGCAACAGGAAATAGCTGAAGAATACGATAAGATCAGGAGTTTGTACAATCGGTACCAGGCCGAGCAAGTGCTTTTGTCTGAGGATCAGCGAGCCGAAAGGGAAGAAGAGATTATGGAAAAAGAAAAGAGGGCCCGTGAATTGCAGCGCGCCCGTTTCGGTCCGGAAGGGGAGTTGTTTAGAAAGAGACAAGAGCTGGTCTCGCCCATTCAAGACAGGGTCTTCGGAGTGATTCAGGAATATGCGAGCTCCCGGGGCTTCGACATTATTTTTGACAAGAGCAGCGAGGCTGGATTGATATACGTCGGGGAGAACTACGACAAAACCGATGATATTATCCGCAGATTAAGATAGTGTGAATTTTCAATTCCAGTTGTTTCCCGGAGGCCTGTATTCGGTCTGTTCTGGCTAATTCCCGTTTTAAATCAGTCAAGGGTAATTGGGCAATTCGCAATTAATTGTCTAATTTTGCCGCATAATGAATTTTATACTCCCATCGTTGTATCGGGAAAAATAAATCAAAAATCAAAAAACCAATAAATTTCTATTCTATGAAAAATCTATTCAATTTACTGTTAGTCACTTTTTTGATTGCTGGAACGTCGGTTATGACTGAACTTCAAGCGCAAAAGGTGGGACATGTAAACTCAGCAGCCATATTGGCTGAGATGCCCGATGTGCTCGCCGCAGATGCTGAACTTGAAACACTGCAAAAACAACTTGTGGCTCAAGCGCAGCGAAAAGTGGAGGCTTTGCAGGCCGATTACCAGGATCTCATCAGAAAAGAGCAGCAGGGAGACCTCTCCCCTCGTCAGTTGAGTGAACAGCAAATGAGGCTCAGAGAAAAAGAACAGGAACTCAGTATGGAAGAGCAAAATATTCAGAATACGCTCATGCAAAAGCGAAATGAATTACTCAATCCAATCCTCGACAGAGTTCAAAAAGCCATCGAAGATGTAGCGCGTGAAAACAATCTGGAATACGTGCTCGATACGAGTGGAGGAAGTGTCCTCTATGCAGAAACCCAAAACGATATCGGTAATCTCGTTAAGCAAAAACTAGGCATCAATTAAAGAATGTATTTCTGTTGTTCGAAAGGGCAAATGGAGACTGGTTTTCAGGTGCCGAGTTTAAAAACCTGATCAGCCGTATAAAATAAAAATCCCCCGATACCTTTTTGATAAGATGGTCGGGGGATTTTTTTTGCCACTCGGTTTAGTACTTTCTGTCCATTCTAAAAGCTTATACCTTTGTACCTTATCGATAATCCGATTTAGGTGTAGAATGGATTTTGTCATAAAAAGAATTGTTGGTGAGGGGCGCGGCTCGTTGGGGAAGTCCAGTGTGGAAAAAATGTCCACTACCGCGACGAAATCGACTTTCTCCTGCCCACTGCCACCTGCGTAACTGCAAACTGCCTCCTGCGAACAGCTCACTTTCTACTTTTGAACTTTCGACTTTTCAACATGGTGTGCCTTGTACCTTCCCTTCCCACAGGCTGTGCCGTTAAAAACGGTGGTCTTTCTCAGTTTCTTTTGTTCTTCCTCAGGTAGCTGAATAAATCGACTGCACTTTTCTGAACAACAATGGGTGTATTTTTCTGCGCAATCTCCGCATTGGATAAAAAGGATGTGACAGGCGTCATTGGCGCAGTTGACATGAGAATCAGAGGCTTTTCCACATTGGTGGCACCTGGCAATGACGTCCTCAGTAATTCGCTCCCCAAGCCGCTCGTCGAAGACGAAATTTTTCCCTATAAATTTATTTTCCAATCCCTTTTTCTCCACCTCCCGCGCGTATTCAATAATGCCCCCATCCAATTGGTGGACTTTTTTAAACCCTTTGTGCTTGTAGTATGCACTGGCTTTTTCGCAGCGAATTCCTCCGGTGCAATACATGACAATGTTTTTGTCTTTTTGGTCACTGAGCATTTCTTCCACCAGCGGGAGAGCTTCTCTGAATGTTTCCACGTCGGGGCACAGGGCTTTTTGAAAATGCCCCACTTCGCTTTCGTAGTGATTTCTCATGTCGACTATAATGGTGTCGGAGTTCTCGGCAAGGGCATTAAATTCCTCAGCGGACAAGTGCACACCTCGGTCGGCAGGGTCAAAACCCGAATCGTCCAACCCATCGGCCACTATTTTTTCCTTGACTTTTACTGTGAGTTTGAAAAAGGATTTGCCATCGTCCTCTATGGCGACATTCAAGCGAATCCCATCCATGGGAGGATGGCTGTATATCAGTTCTTTTAAGGCCGCGAATTTGTCATCGGGGACCGATATCTGGGCGTTGATCCCCTCAGCAGCTACGTAAATTCTGCCCAGAACTTCTAAAGTGTTGAATTTGACATAAATTTCATCTCTGAAAGCCGCCGGGTCTTCCACCTTGAAATAGCGATAAAAGGAGAGGGTTTTTCGGGGCTTTTTATCCTCTTCAATTTGTTTTTTTAACAGTTCTCGGTTGATCCGATTGAATAACATAAGTAATTGCTTTTCGATAATACTGCAAAATTAAGGCTTTTTTTTCTATTTCATCTGTTTGTCAATAAGTTTGAAAAGAAGTATTCACTGTGAACGATACCTTTTAATGGAAGACAAAAAAGGAGACAGGTTCCAAGGAATATTGGACCCCATAAAAGCAATAAAGTGAACAGTTTTTTTCTATTTCAAGTATATAGGGAATGCGCTAATTTTCTTGATGGATGTGCGTTTAATTACAGAGGCCTAAAGGCTTCGGGCAATTCCCTGCACAAACGGTGAACCCGGAGGGAACAGAAGTGTTGGTAAGGGTGAACTCCTGATGCAATTTAAATGGCCATTCATTGCACTTATATGCCCTGAAAGTCATATATTTGCGTCGATTTTTTAATAAAAAAACAATATTTTAATGCAAGCAGTAGATAAAAAACTCAAATACAAAGTAAAGGACATTGGTCTGGCAGATTGGGGTAGAATGGAAATGGATCTGGCCGAAGCCGAAATGCCCGGCTTGATGGCCCTCAGAGAGGAGTTTGGAAAGACCCAACCCCTTAAGGGAGCGAGGATAGCAGGATGTCTTCACATGACCATTCAAACAGCCGTTCTCATCGAAACGCTGGTAGAACTCGGAGCCGAAGTGAGTTGGTCTTCGTGTAATATTTTTTCCACGCAGGATCACGCTGCCGCAGCCATTGCAAAGACCGGGGTGCCTGTATTTGCCTGGAAAGGACTGACCGAAGAAGAATACGACTGGTGTATTGAACAAACCCTCCACGCTTTTGAAGGTGGGAAACCTCTGAATATGATTTTAGACGATGGTGGAGACCTGACCAATCTCGTACTGGACAAATACCCCGAACTGGCCGGTGGAATTAAGGGAATTACCGAAGAGACTACAACGGGTGTTCTCAGGCTCTACGAAAGAGAAAAAAAGGGAACACTACCCATGCCCGCCATCAATGTAAATGACTCGGTGACCAAATCGAAATTCGATAATAAATACGGGTGTAAAGAATCTGCCGTAGATGCTATCCGGCGAGCTACGGACATTATGATGGCCGGGAAAGTCGCTGTTGTCGCTGGTTATGGTGACGTAGGAAAGGGAACTGCCGCTTCACTTCGCGGAGCAGGCTGTCGGGTAATTGTTACGGAAATCGATCCGATTTGCGCCCTTCAGGCTGCCATGGATGGCTACGAAGTAAAAAAGATGACAACGGCCATACCCAGAGCCAATATTGTCATTACAGCTACCGGGAATAAAGACATCATCGCTGAAAAACACTTCAGGTTGATGAAAGATAAAACCATCGTCTGTAACATCGGCCACTTCGACAACGAAATTGATATGGCCTGGATGAATGGAAAATACGGCCATACCAAAAAGGAAATTAAACCCCAAGTGGATCTGTATAATGTAGATGGCAACGATATCGTCATCCTGGCGGAGGGAAGATTGGTCAACCTCGGATGTGCGACCGGACACCCCTCCTTCGTTATGTCGAATTCGTTTACGAATCAAACCCTGGCCCAAATTGAACTTTGGAACCGCTCGGATGATTACGATCGCAAGGTCTATGTATTGCCGAAAAAGCTGGACGAGAAAGTGGCCAGACTTCACCTGGAAAAAATAGGTGTAGAACTCGAAGAGTTGAACGATGAACAGGCAGAGTACATTGGAGTAAAAAAGGATGGCCCGTATAAGGCCGATACTTACAGATATTAATGGAGTTGGGCGTTGCGGATTGACCAATAAACTGGTTTTTTCGCTATGCGCCGTAACAGATCGAATAAAAGGGGTTCGCATGTAAAAGTGTCGAACCCTTTTTGGTTTAGGGGATTTTAATTTAGTGAAACCACCAGGTGGTATACTTTTTTTCTACTTTGGTCGAAGATTGCAGTTGATTGAAAGTGAATGGATTAATTTTGTGAACAACCAATAAGTCATATGTTCATTGAAAAAAAAGTTTAGATTTGTCTAAATATAATTTTTTGATGAACCTTGAGTTTGTATCTTTGTGACTAAATAAATATAAAACAAGAGAGACAATGAAACTTTTTGCTTCGATAATTACCGGATTGCTTTTTACTTTGGTTGGCAGTATAACCCTGATTAGTCAAAACCTTTCTGGAAAAGTAGTTGACAGTGAGACCGGCGAACCCCTGATCGGGGTCAATGTCATGCTGGTAGAAGAAAACAGAGGTACCATCACCGATCTCGACGGTGAATTTGAAATTGGAAATGTACAAAGTGAAACACTTACCCTTCGCTTTTCTTACATCGGATTCGATTCCTTTGAGTTGGGGTGGAGCCTAGCGGAAGACGGTGAAGATATTGGGGAATTGACCATGAGCCCCGTCGACCTGCAACTGCAGGAAGTGGTTATTTCTGCCAATCCTATGGGTACGGGAGTGAGGTATCAGGCAGCTCAGGTATTCAGCGGTGAATTGTTGAGACAAAAAACCGACATGAGTTTGGGGTTAATGCTGGATGGCGAACCGGGAGTTTCTATGAGCTCCTTCGGACCGGCTCCTTCTCGTCCTGTTATCAGGGGCTTTGACGGTGAACGCGTATTGGTATTGCAAAACGGGGAAAGGATGGGAGATTTGTCCGGAACGGCTCACGACCACGTCGTGGCTCTGGAGCCTTTTGCCACCGATCGCATTGAAATAGTGAGAGGCCCTTCCAGTTTGTTGTACGGATCGAGTGCAATAGGCGGAGTGGTGAATTTAATGACTACCGATATCCCAAATTACTGGGGACGCGGACTAGAGGGTAGGGTCAGTTTGCAGGGAGCTTCTGTAAACAATATGTTCGGAGGTTTTGGCAAATTGTCACACGGTTGGGAGAATACAGCACTTACAGGACGCATTTCTTATCGCACAGCAGGTGAAATGAATACGCCAGATGGCCGACTTCCGGGAACGGAAATGGACAATGTGGAGGGATCCATGGGGTTCGGATTCAAGGGAAATAATCTCCGGGGTGGTATTGCCGTCATGGGGATGGATATGGTGTACGGTATTCCCGATGCCATTGACAATCCGGATGAGTCGGTTGAAATCAGGCTGAATAAGCAAATGGCTCAAACACGCCTCAGTGCAGATTTGAACGGATTTTTTGACAAAATGGAGTTCAGGCTCAATGGCGGTAGGTTTTTCCAGGAGGAAATAGAAATTGAAGTTGAGCCGGACGGCAGTATTGAAGAGGAAATTGAGCTGAATTTTACCCAGTGGTCCATGAGTTCATCTCTAACTTTCCAGCATCGCCCTTTTGCTTTTTTTGACAGAGGGGCATTGGGTCTGAATGTGTACGGTAGACACCTGAAAGTCGGCGGAGAAGATGCTTTTACGCCCGGTGACAAAAATATAAATGTAGCCTTGTTCACTTTTCAGGAAGTACCGCTGACCAATCACCTGAGGTTGCAAGCCGGTTTGAGGGCGGAGGCATGGAGGTTGAATACCATCGCCAACGAATTTTTTCCCGATTTGGACGAAAGTCGATCGGGAATTAACTTTTCTGCTTCCACAGGTCTGAACTTCAAACCCAGCGAACGTCTCGAAATGGGATTCCAATTGGCCCGTGCTTACAGAAATCCCACGCTGGAGGAATTGTTTGCTTTTGGCCCTCACCTGGGGGCGGGAGCCTTTGAGATCGGAGATCCGGACCTGGACGTAGAACTCAGCTACGGTTCTGATGCTTTTATCAGTTGGAATATTGGAAATTTTTTCCTCGAGGGTGCTGTTTTCCTGAACTATATAGACAATTACATTATTTTCCAGAACACGAGTACGGTAGATCCGGAATCTGAATTGCCGATATTTGAATACCTGGCCGATGAAGCAGTCATGTTGGGTGGTGAGTTGAATCTGGCTTACCAAATCACGCCTTCACTGCTCGCTACCACTGCAATGGATTATGTGCGGGGGAGTAGAGTGGGAATGGAAGACGATCCCTTACCTTTTATCCCACCTCTTCGCTGGAGATCCGGACTCAAGTGGGATACCGGCAGATATTGGATTGCCGGGGATATCAGAGTAATTTCAGGTCAGTACAGAATCTCTTCAACAGAGGAATCCACTCCGGGCTACACGCTCTACGGCATTGAAGGGGGATATAAATTTGATGAAGACGGTAAGCACAGTGTTGTTTTGAAGGCCCAGAATATAACGGATAAATCATACAGAGATCACCTTTCCAGAGTGCGAGAAAGGGGAAATCCAATGCCCGGAAGAAACTTTTCTTTGGCCTATCACTTTATATTTTAAGAATGGTGGAGAATCCACTTGCAAAATCGGTTAAAGGACAATGGATAGCTGCCCGGCAATGGGCACCTGAAGTACTGACAGACTGCTGGAAGGATTAAGTTGAAGGATCTGGGAAGTAGAAGTAGATGGCGTGGAAATTTCAACAAACGGGCGGGTCTTCACCTCCTCCATTTTAAAAAAAAGGAAGTAAGCAGGTTAATGTATACCGATGTAAATATACCCTTAAGATGTTGAGAAAAATTTTCATTTGGCCCATTCGGTTTTACCAGCATGCCATATCCCCCCTTTTGGGGCCGCAGTGCAGGTATCAGCCCACTTGTTCTCACTACATGATAAAAGCCATTGAAGAGTGGGGGGTACTAAAGGGGGGGTGGTTGGGAGTCAAGCGGATTTCTCGTTGCCATCCCTGGGGCGGTCACGGCAGTGATCCGGTTCCTGAAAACAAGAAAAAATCCAAGGACCGGGAGATATAAAAGAAAGTGTATCCGACTGAGTAGAAATTTATAAAAAGAGCGGTTAAATAAGAAGACCCGATGAAGTGATTCACTCACTTTCACCGGGTCTTTTTTCTATTAGTTCTA
>SKYC01000259.1 GCA_007128085.1 Saprospiraceae bacterium
ACTCGGACGCGGAAATTCTACTAGAGCAACAGATTCATAGTCGGTCGGAATATCATGCGAGAATGCATCGACCACATTTTTGGATGCTCCGTAAATGGACTTAACGAGAGGCAGTTTAAGGAGTAGGTTTTCGCCGATTTTGACAAGTCTACGTCCGGTGATATGGGTTGCAAATAACCCTGCGGCATAAATAAGCAGCAGTGTCATGAGAAAAGCGAGCGCGTCGGTTACGTAGCGTGGAATATCACCAATCCAGATCTGGAGCATCGGTCGCCCGATTGATGCCATAAAGCGTACAATGAAACGTATCACAAATATCGTGACGGTAATGGGCACTAACACAAGTAAACCGGAGAGAAAACGAGAACGAGTTTTCTTGAGAACGTGATGATTTTCAGTCTTATGATTTTTCATATAGCCTCCACTGCCTGCTCTGCATAGCTTATAACAAGATCGGCGCTTGATCGCGAATGATCGTTTCGTAACGCTCTTTCAGCATTCTTGCGATATGCTTTTGTTCCATCGGCCTCTTTTTCCTATCTATGGTTGCCGTCCAAGATTGTCCTGTCTGGCAAAAACTCTCCGCAGAAGGTCTGTGGTTCGCCTGTCCACTTCATTGCGAATCATTAATTCCTCTATGGCTATGCGGTCAAAAACGGCCTCCAGGGCTTTGGTAGTGATGTAGTCGTCCAGCCGTGGATTGAGAGATTCTACAAGCGGAATGGAGTTGTAGGCGTTGACAGCCGATTCCCAGTAATCCAGCGCGTTGAACTTATTCAAAGATTCTTCTATTACGGGATTGAACTCCGCGTAGAGTTGTTCTTTGGTTTTGTTGTGTAAATACCGGGTGGCAGCGTCTTCTTCCCCTCTTAAAATTCCCCAGGCATCCTCGATGGTCATGGAGCGAATGGCTTGTCCAAAAATGGGCCCGGCCCGGCCGACCGCATCCTCTGCACTTCTGTTGATGCGCTCCAAAATAACTTCCTCTACATTGGAGAATCCGGGAACCCTCTGCAACCGATCCGTCACTTTTTGGGCTTCGTCGGGCAGTAAAATCTTGTATTGAGATTTTAAAAAGCCGTCCGGAGCACTCAAAAGAGAAACTCCGTGATCCACTCCCTGATTCAATGCTTCTTTGAGTCCAAGGGCTACTTCATCTGTACTCAATGGCCGATCGGTGGTCTCGTCGAGTATGCGCTGTAAATCGCTGCAAGAAGTGAATAAAAAAAGAGTGACTAAAAGAAGTAGGGCGGGTGTTTTTAACATGAGTTTGGTATTATTTATCATTTTGTTGGTGTTTAGCGCTTTTTTATTTAACGCGATTGAAGACACTAAGTTTCCTTATTTTTTGAGCAAAGTTTAAAAAAGTGGTCCAAAAGTGCCAACACAGGATCTACCGTTGAACAATCTCCAGTTGTTGAGCCAATCGGTTGCCGTATTTGTCGACCAGGGTCAGTGAGTATTGACCCGGGGGCGCGTTGACTACCATTTGGTGAAATTCGGTCGTGCTTCCGAGGTATAGATCATTCAGGTGCCAATAAAGTGTTGTATGAGGCTGCTGGTGGGCAGCTTCGAACACCACTTGATTGATGTTCCCGTCGAGTTCAACGGGAATTAGCAAACTCGGTTTGTGGCGTGGGTAAATGAGGTCTATTGCAGTGCCTACTCTATTGCTGCTTCCCGCGCAATCAATTCTGTAAGGGGGCAATGGCCGGTAATTTGCATTGACTTCTGCATAATACTGGGCAGCTGCCGGAGGGAGAACAAAGTGCGATTGGGTTTTGATTTTAAGAAAATTCTGACAACCTGTGTGGACTCTGTACTCACCGCTTAAATCGGTGTGAACTAACTGATGATACGGACACACGGGACTTTCATCCCCTCTGAGGGGTGCCGAAATTTCGATCTGTTCTCTGCACTTCGGTCCCGGCTTGAATCCGCTTTTTGAGCAGATACTCATCGGTCGCAGGTCGTCATGAGGTGTGGCAAACCACTTTCCTTCGGAACCGAGGTGTTTAAAAACTTCAAACATCAAGGGTGCTGCAGCCTCAACTCCTGTCAAACCCGGGCGGCCCTCTCCACTCGCATTTCCAACCCATACAGCCACGGTGTATTCCGGAGTTAATCCAACCGACCAGGCATCCCGAAAGCCGAAACTGGTTCCGGTCTTCCAGGCAATTTTTTCGAAAGGTCGGCTCCTTTCCCAACCGTGTTCTGAAAAGGGTCTCTCTGTCTCTGTAAGTGCGGACAGGGTATGCCAAATGGCGCCCGCCCGAAGGGGGGCATGATCGCTGAGCCGACCTTTCCGGGATTTTTTTAATTGAACTGCCGGTGGGTCATACGCACTGCTCGAATACCTGGCTGAAAGAATTGGAAAGTCATTGATCGTTCTGGCCATTCCCGCGTACATGGAGGCAATCTCCCAAAGTGTTCCCTCCGCACCTCCCAGGATGAGACTCAAACCGTAGTGCCCCGTGGACTTATCCGCAGTTGAGAAACCGTGCCGGCGAAGCAGGTGGTGAAACTTTTCGGTGCCGTAGGATTGCAGCATACGCACTGCTGGTACATTGAGGGATCTGGCCAAAGCCCGATGGGCGGGTATTGCTCCGTCGTACTTCAGGGAGAAATTTTGCGGTGAATACCCACCGAATTGTGTGGGAATGTCCAGTGTCAATGCAGTGGGCATCATTTCCCCCTCAGAAAGTAAGGCGGCGTATAAAAAGGGCTTCAATATACTCCCGGTACTCCTCTCCGCTTTAATCAGGTCCACCTGGTTGCCGGGAGAGAAAGGGTCTGCGCCGGGAACATTTCCTATGTATGCCAAAACTTCGTTTCGATTTACATCAATCACCAACACGGCGAGGTGTTGGATGTGGTTGTGCTTCATTAGTTGATGGTACTCAGCTGCCAAATGATTGACCTTCCTCTGAAGGTTCAGGTCCAGGGTTGAACTGATTCGGTGCTGATTCCCGGGCGTTGTTTTTTTTAGCCTCTGTATGAGTTGTGGACTGTGATTGGGCATGGGATGCGGTCGGTCAGGCAAGAGTTCCTCTGTGTAAAGGGATAGGCTGAGGCTATCGAAATGTCCTTCCTGGTGCAGTCTTTTCAGCAGCAGGTTCCTCTTCTTTAGTAGCAAATCTCTGTTTCTGCTAAAGTGAATGAGTGAAGGACTGTTGGGCAATACCGCAAGAGTGGCGGCTTCTACCCAGGACAATTGATCCGGGGATTGTCCAAAATACCTCCAGGAAGCGGCATCCAGACCCACTACATTTCCTCCAAAGGGAGCATGACCGGCGTAAATTTGCAATATTTCTTCCTTGGTGTAAGCCGCCTCAATGCGAAGGGCCATTAGTGTTTCAATAAACTTTGCCCTCAGGGAGCGATTTGGACTCTGCCTCACCATGCGAGCCAATTGCATACTTATAGTGCTTCCCCCACTGACCACTCGTCCCTCCTTTAAGTTGTCTCTCAAGGCCCTTGCTATGGCCAGGGGATCCACTCCCGGGTGATGGTAAAACCTTTTGTCCTCAAAAGCCAAAAGGGCCTCAATAAAGGTCTCGGGCAGGGAATCCGGAGCTGGAAAACGCCATTGCTCATCTTCGGAAATAAGGGCACCCACCAATTCGCCCTTTTCGGTTTCTACCACTAGCGAATAAGGGGAATCAAATAGCGGTTTGGGCAGTGAGAAGAACCACCACCAAATGAAAATGGGCAGGCTGACAGCAAGAAATACCAGCCATCGCCTTTTGGTTTTACCCGATAATGCCTTCTTGAAATTCAATTTGATCAAATCGGCCAACTTTTAGATGTAAAAAAACCGTTGGTTCAGTCCTTGGTCCCGTTTTGCTTTCCTCCAAAGATAAACAATGTCATGGATAAATAATTGAATTTAAGTTATTTGTTGGCGCTAAGCATTGAGATGGCGGCCGCAGCGACTTTTATAACATAAAGTGTATCGCTGGCCAACCTCTCCTCAATGAAAAAATTGATCCCTGTCCTTTTTTTGAGCCCTAAAGAGAATTTACCATTGAATTACCAGGGAAGACAATTTGTAAACCCATTTTTTTTAGAATTGAAAAAGATAATTTACCTTGCACTCATGCAGTGGAGGTGGATAAAAAATCCCGGCTTACCCATATTGATTGTCGCTATTTTGATAATCGCATCTTTTTTGTTGTTTGGTGATATAGAGGAGTATTTTTTATATATACTGGATGAGGCAAGGGAGCAGCAGCTCTTATTCTCCGTATTGAGCTTTTTAATATTGGCCTCAGACATTCTTCTACCCGTGCCCTCCTCCATAATAATGTTTATCAATGGTTACGTTTTGGGTGTGGTCTACGGGGCTTTGATCTCCCTGGCAGCTTTAATGGTGGGATCGATTATAGGATACTATTTGGGAAAATTTTCATTTATCGGTTTGGGAAAAAAGAAAAATCAATCGGCTGTTGCCTTGATGGAATCCTATGGTTTGCTGGCGATTGTAATCAGCAGGGGTTTGCCGGTTCTGGCCGAGACCATTTCCATCGTTTGCGGGTACAACCAGATGAATTTCAGACGGTATCTTTTGTACTCATTTATAGGATATATTCCCATCTGCTTTTTATATTCATTTTTTGGACAAATAGGGCAGGAAAAAAACCTCTTTCTTTTTACCTTCCTACTCTCACTTTTATTGGCAGCCGGTTTGTTTGTCATCGCCCGGAAATACTTTAAACAACCCATTGAGACATGAAGCTAGCTGTGACAGTTTTCGCAATTGTAATTTGGGCAATGAATCCGTCAATTGCCACGAGTCAGGACGGTTCAACAGACTCCTTGAGTGGACAGAATTATAGCATTCTGGCAGTTCCCATCCTGGGTTATGAACCCGAGACGAGAGGGCATATCGGTGCAGTGGGACTTTTGACTTTTAATTTGGATGATCCAACAGAATACAGAAGTTCGGTTGCCAAGTTGAAGTTTCAGTATACGCGGAACAGGCAAGTAATTTCAGAAGTAGAATGGGATGTTTTTTTTCGTGAGGAACGGTGGTTTACCAGTGGGAATATTCATTTTTCTAAGTACCCTGACCTGTATTACGGAGTGGGTCCTCACAGGTCGAAGTCGGCTGAGTTTAGTTACCAAAGCAATCGATTTGACGTGGGATTGCGGTTGTTAAGGGGTATAAAAAAGGATGTTTTTGCCGGTTTCAATACCGGATATACGCGTTACAGCAACTTTAAGTTTGAAGAAAAAAACGAGAATTTCCCGGAGTTGAGGGAATCCGATAATCTCTATTTCGGACTGTCATTTATACGAGATAAGCGAAATTCTCTATTGAATGCGACCGGGGGAAACTATTTTGCTTTTGACCTGGCTCACAATCACTCTTTTAATTCCTATCCTTCATTCTTACTGGATTTACGGTTGTATAAAACCTGGTATGAAACCCTTGTTTTTGCAGGTCGTTTTATACTTGACAGTCGCCTGGGGAATCCGCCTTTTTTCAATCAGACTTTTCAGGGAGGAGATGAGTGGGTAAGGGGATACCTTCTTGGGAGATACCGGGATCGAAATCTTACGGCTCTGCAATTCGAGTTTAGAAAACACATATTTTGGAGAATTGGAGCCGCAGTTTTTGGAGGCATTTCATCGGTTACCCACTCAATTGATCAGCTATTAATGGAGGATAGAAAGTGGAATGGAGGCGTCGGTATAAGGTTTGCAATGGATAGAGAGAATTCGGTAAATCTTCGCCTTGATTACGCCATTGGTGAAAGGGGTAACCGGGGATTCTATATCGCATTCGGAGAATCATTTTGAGGATTCAAAGGAGTTGGGACAGATGGTAGAATTAGTTTGTGTTAAAGCCAACTATTTAATTTCTAAAATTTTTTAGAAATACGAGGTTTTTATTGTAATATTACGCTGGTAAGTTTTGGTTTAATACCAGGGTAAAATGGAAAATATGAATACCCCCAATAGCCACTCAATTAACTATGCGTTATTTTATTTTCCGCGTCTCCAGTTTTAGGCACAGGAAAAAATTGAACCAATGAGAACTACAACAGACTTCCGGTTAAACGAAACGCTGTATTCGGACAGCCAATACCATGTTTCCCGGGTCACAGAATTACCTACCGGGCAGTCATATATTCTGAAGTTTTCAGCAGATGATCATCCCTCTCCTTTTGCGGAGCATAGATTGAGAAAAGAGGCCAAAATCCTCAAAACGGTTGCCCACGACAATGTAGTCCGCTTTAAAGAAATTCTGAGTCATGAAAGCAGTATTGCTCTTTTATTTGAGGACTCCGACTACCAACCCCTGTCTTCTATTGATTTGGCTGGTGGAATGGAAATGGGATTGTTTTTAAAGTTTTCACTTCAGATGGCCGAGGTTGTGGGGCATCTGCACAGCAAAGGATATTTACACAAGGATTTAAACACCGCCAATTTTTGGTACGACTCCAATATTGATAATGTTCAGTTGGGTGGTTTTAGTATCGCAACCAAAATGGGCAGGGAGTTTCACCGTGCGGGTCCTCGGGATGTTTCCTATGCAGACGTGGCTTTTGTATCACCCGAGCTGACGGGAAGGACCAACAAGGTTTTGGATTATAGAGCAGACTTGTATTCGCTTGGAATATTGTTTTACTACCTGCTCACTGCTCAACTTCCCTTTGAAAGCAAGGATCCCATGGAAGTGATACACGGTCATCTCGCACTGACTCCCAAAAGCCCTAAGACCCTCAGACCGGATATCCCGACCGTAATTTCTGATATAGTCATGCACCTGATTAAAAAAGAACCCGGGGATAGGTATCAGAGTGCCTTCGGCCTATATTCAGATTTGGAAAAATGCAATCAGCAATACTACAGTAAGGCGGGGATAGTAGATTTCCAGACGGGCTTGGAGGATCAATCCTTTTACTTCAGTATACCGGACAAACTGTTTGGTCGCCGGGAAGAACTCGAGAAGTTAAAAGCGGCTTTTGACAATGCGCTAAAGGGTCAGAGAGAAGTTTTGCTCGTTTCCGGATATTCGGGAGTAGGTAAGTCCAGGATCATTCAAGAATTAAAAAGTATTGACCACAGAAACCTGTACTTTACCAGCGGTAAATTTGACCAACTGGGAAATGAGTCGCCCCTCAGTCCAATCATCAGCGCTTTTTCAGCCCTGATTAAACAAATTCTTTCAGAGAGCGAGACTGAACTAGAAATTTGGAAAGATCGGTTTGAGGAAAACCTCGGAGCCAATGCCGGAGTGATCATTGATGTCATTCCCGATTTAGAGTTGTTAATAGGTAGCCAACCCGAAGTACCTGAATTGCCACCCCTGGAGTCGGCCAATCGATTCAACAGTACCTTTGAAGCTTTTTTGAGGACTTTTTTTGAAAATAACCGGATGATCTGCCTGTTCCTGGATGACCTGCAGTGGATGGATTCTGCCAGTCGTCAGTGGATCGAACTTCAATTGTCCGGAAACAATCTCCACCATCTCCTGCTTATAGGAGCTTACAGGGACAATGAAGTGGACCCCTATCATCCGCTCAGCTTTATGAAAGTAAGATTGTCTGAGCAGGGGATAAGGGTCACCGACTTGAATTTGGAACCCCTTGAGTTTGGTGATGTACACAGCATGATTTCCGAGACATTGAATACCCCACTGGAAAATTGCAGTGAGCTCGCTCGTTTGATTTACCGAAAGACCCATGGAAATCCGTTTTTCACGAGACAGTGTTTGTACAAACTTTACGACTCATCTGTCATACATTTTGACCACCGTGAGAAAAAATGGAATTTTGACCTGGCTGAGGTAGAGCAATTGGAGTTGAGTGAAAATGTCCTTGAATTGCTCACCCAGAATATCACAGCTCTCGAATTATCACTTCAGAAAATATTGAAATCGGCGGCCTGTTTTGGGAATAACTTTGAGGTGACGCAGTTGAACAACATCTGCAAGTTCTCCCTGGATAAACTGTTGAGCGATCTGGAGGTTTTGGATAAATTGGGAATGATCAGAGTGGTTGAAGAGATAGAGGACAAGGGTGAGAAGTATTTTAAATTTGCTCACGACCGCCTTCAGCAGGCAGCGTATGAGTTGATGGAGGAGGAGGAAAGAAAAAAACTGAGGCTGGATATCGGGATGGCCTTGTTGCAGTCAGAAACTGCGAAGTCCGGAAAGGACAGTGTTTACGAAATAGCCGATCATTTGAATTATGCCGGAGATTTAATATTCGATCATAAGAATATGCCTGAGCAATTAATTGCATTGAATCTCAGAGCCAGTGCCAAAGCCAAAAAAGCGACAGCTTATGAGCAGGCGTTAAATTATATAAAAACGGGTGTTTCCCTCGTTGAGTCCGGCCGGATCAATGTCAATAAAGAGTTGTTAAGTGACCTTTATCTTCAGCTGGCTGAGTGTTATCACATGTGTGGAGAAAATGAAGAGGCAGAAAAATACTACAATGTCGCACTTGACTATTGTGTTGACCCTGTTAAAAGGGGCTGGATCTCCCGTGCAAAAATTCACTTTTATACCAATCAGCAAAATTTTAGGAAAGCTTATTTAACAGGAGTGAAGGCAGTGAGAGAACTGGGTATCCGCATACCCGGGAAATTTATCCCACCGGTTTTCTTGTTCGATGTATTAAAATACAAATGGCTTTCAAGGGGTAAATCGCCTTCTGACTTCCTCGACTTGAGGGAAATGGAGAGTGAAAAAATGAAAATGGCCATGCTTTTGATGGCCACATTTGCCAGAGCTGCCTTTCAGATTCAACCGGAACTCTGTGTAGCGCTGGCAGTAAGAATGGTCAACCTGAGCCTGAAATACGGAAACGCAGATGGGGTGTATATCGGTCATCTGGCCAATGGCCCTATTTTTCATGGCGCCATCATGAATCAAAAAAAGAAGGGATACGATTTCGGGAAGGTCACCCTCAATCTGGTCGAAAAGTACAAGGCCTCAGAATACAGAGCAGAAGTCCTTTTTGTTGTAGGATATTTTGCCATTCCGTGGATTGACTCCGCCGAAACCATGGAGGAGTATTGGAGGAGGGCTTACGAGTCAGGCCTGGAATCGGGAGATCACTTTCACGCATCCTGTGCCTGTGCTGCCACTGTTCAAAGTCTTTTTATGCGTGGAGTGGGGTTTGAAGAAATAATTTCAACAGCCAATCAATTCAAATCTTTTCTCAAAAGGATAAATAATGAGGAGGTAATCACCACCCTCCACGCCATGAAAACAATAGTGGATAACCTCAGCGGAAAAACAGATTCTCCCACTACTTTTTCTATAAGCGAGCAGACGGAACAGGAGTTGGTGAGCAAACTCAGTACATTGAGCATTCGTCATTTCGCTCATTTCCACTTCATCAACAAAATGAAAGCGCTGTACCTATGGGGTGAATATGAACTTGCCTATAAAACCTCTCTCAAATCCGATGAGTACCTGTCGGATTCACCGGGAATGCTCCACACCGCTGAGCACTTTTTTTACAAGGGACTTATTGTTTCGGCGCGCTACTCCGACCTGCCATTAATAAAAAGGATAAAGCAAAAAGCAGTCCTGAGAAAGATACTGAAAAATTTTAAGACTTACCATCAAAACAATCCGCATAACTTTTCGCACAAATACTACCTGCTGAATGCAGAGTATCAACTTGTCAATAAAAAGCACAGACGGGCAGACCACTTTTACAATAAAGCAATAAACGCTTCCCGAAAGTACGGCTACAACGATGTTTTTGCCATGGCCAATTACCGGTGCTTCCAATTTCACAACGGCAGGGGAAGCGAACGCGTAGCAAGCGTTCATTTAAAAGATGCGCATCATTTTTTCAATAAAATAGGAGCCACCGGCATTTCAGATCTTCTGGCCAAAGAAAACGATTCCTTCAAACTGGAAGTTCAATCGGGATCCGATTTCAGGGCTATTGGCCC
>SKYC01000003.1 GCA_007128085.1 Saprospiraceae bacterium
CCAGATGGATTTATAGTGAAACATCAGACGAATCTCAACTGAGAACTCTACGCCGGAAAACCTTATACGTGCCGGATTACCTACTCATCCAATTCAATAAGTTTAATGGTAATGAAGATAAAAGACATGATGAAAAGAGACTCTTTAGAAACTATAAATACCATTATGAGTTGATTGACGCAAGTGAGCTTAGTGTAAAAATCTTAGAAGCAGAAGAACCTTTCTACTACTTTAACTATGTCAGAAGCACCACCGATGCTTTTTATACTATTACTAATGCGCAAACAGGAGAAATAATTTACAGCAAATACCATCCTGGTTCTTATAATATAAGGCCCAGAAATATTAGACATCTCAACCGGACCATCGAAAATGCAAATTAGGTATTGGTTGTCAAATTAAAACCAGATAAGTCCAGATGGAATGCGCAATTGCTGATCATGCACATTGTTGTTTTATGGAATTGATTTTTCCTACTGAATTAGCCTATTGGGAAAAGATTTTCGGAGTGGACTCATTTTATTATTCAAGAAAGAGTAATTGAAATCAGGTTAACAGTAGCGCCCAAACATATTTGAATGCACGACCTCCGTTCTGATTAGTGCTTCCTATATCGGGTTTTTTAAAATAGTTAAAATGGTAATTAACGGTAATATACGTAACTAACGGTACACATACGGATAAACCTACACCACACTGGACGACAATTACTTACACCAATCTATTTTAATACATTCCCCTCATGCGGGTTAAGGTATAGCCAGACCACTCCCGCGGAAAACCACAGGGATTTGTCTCTCGCGCACCATATCTTTCCATTAAAGTTTTAAAAGCATCCGGATTTAGAAGGAAATGTTTAGTTTCGGGAATGAGATATCAGGACTTTCCTATTAGGGGTTCTGAGTATAGGTGATTTATACGCATGTTTGAGGGGGGAGTTGCGTATATGCAATTATGCATCATTAAAAAAACATGGAAGACTCAATATTTAGATTAACAGAGGAGGAAGAAAAGGAGCTTTTTGAGAAAGGTCATATAGTTTTTGACTCATCAGCTTTGTTGAGTTTCTATGGATATAACTTGGTCAAGAAAACTACGAAAAAATAAGAGGAGGCTTTCCTCTAGCAAACGAACATGGGAAAAGAGGGTTAAGTCAAAGATATGATAATATGCTTGATTTTTTAGCCTATCTAGAAAACAGAGAAAAAGAAGAATTATCGGATTCAAGTATAATTTCGGAGATTAAGATGAATGGGTTAGATTTGGATTTAAAAAGAGTGAAGCGAAAAGTTGATCAACTCCGCACAACAAGGGCTAGCCGAAATTTAGTAAAAGACATATGAAGGAGCCACCATTTAGATTTTCAACAAAGAAAGCACTGGATGAATTGGAAGTTGAGCTTAATCTCAAAGAAAAAAATCCATACCGGGAATCAATGGCTGGTAAATCATATACACCAGGAAACCCTTATGACATACAAGAGTATCTTGATTATTACGAAAAACTGAACGATGATGATAAAAAATTTACTCTAATGGAAATGATTTTAGATTCGCTTCCAGCCCAACCAAATGAATTTGATTTTTTTAAATATTGGCAAAAGAGCAAGTCAATATTAATTGAGGACTATTTTATTCATGAATTTACAATAAATTATTGGAAAGATATGACTAAGGAGAATTTTGTAAGAAGCGATATTATGACTCCGAAAATTCAAGATTTGATAGCTCAAATGATTCCTGATTTTAAAAAGTATGAATAAGAAAACTCTTAAACAAAGAAGAGAAAACGAACGGCTAACAATGTGCATATGCAAGCTCTCCGCTGAAGCTACGAGCCAGCACATGCACCATCGGTTGGCAGCTCACCTCCCCCCCTATGATTTCCACCGCGGCCAAAGCTCCCACCTGGTTTTGCTTATTCCCGGTGGTTGGCTTTTCCTTTCCCGACGCCATCCCTGGATTGGTTTTTTGGAGAGAAAATGCATGATCTGGTCGCGGGTATTTTTCAGGATAGACCAGTTTACTGGCGGTCGTTTTTTGGTGTGATTGGCAGCAATACCATTGCAGTGTTGTTGCAACCTCATATTCAGGTCATTGGTGCTACCTGTATAATAGCTGCCATCCGCACATTCAAATATATACAAATAGCCGTCCATTCCCGGGCTAATTTTTGTTGTTTAGTTGCTTTATTTGACCAATGACATCTCTGATCAATGGAACGACCATCGATTGCATTTCGGCTTTATCCCACCATCGACCGTAGGGGAAATGCAGGGGTTGTTGGTTGGATGACCTCAAATCTACACTGTAATTGTACTCGTTGAAGGTGATGTTTACCTCTACCCAAATGGATTTTGCTTCTACCGATTTTTTAAATCCCTTTAACCCATATGAGTAGCGGAAATCAAGTGGTTTCTTTTTATCGTCTTTGATCTGCACTGCGAACCAGAGTTGTTTTATGTCTATCCAATTACTTTTACTAGTGCCAACTCTTTTATCGCTCCCGTCCTGTCTTTGATATCGTATTTGTCGGTC
>SKYC01000119.1 GCA_007128085.1 Saprospiraceae bacterium
CTCAATTTGCTGATCTTCTGCTACCATAGCTTCCATCCACCGATTGATATTTAAAGAAGGTGCATCTATGCTCAATTCACCCAGAAGAGTTTCATCCAAAAAGGCATAAGCCATGTAGTTGCCGATAAAACCGGAAACACTAATTCTGTCACCGAATATCTCTGAGGAAAACGCCTCCAGGTGTACATCTCTTTCTGTTATATATGACCTTACCCTCGTATTTTTGAGCTCGTAAGGGCTGTAAATTACTTTGTCGGCCCGGCCGGTTAGGTGAATGTTGTATCTATAGTCCGGAACAGTGGCTTGGATTGGTTCCTCCTCTCTGGTTGGAGAATCAACTCCAGCAATTTCAGGCTCGGTATACTCAATCAATTTCTCCACATAAATGGTTCCTCCTGATAACTCAGCATCGATTGTCAGGCGCTCACCTGCCATAGCAAATTCATACCAGTTTTGGAGGGTGGCTTTTCCTCTTATGTCGCTTTCGTTTATGACGAGTGAAACCTCTTTTAAGTCCAGTAAATGGGGCTTGACATTTAGGTTACTTCTAATTTCAGAGATATAATAAGGTCTAAATATGACTTTGTCAGCCTCTACCTCAATATCGAGGTTTACATTGTAAAAAGCAGGTATTTCCCGGGTAGCGTCGGCAACAACTTCCTGTTCATCATCGGTCTCACCCAAAAACTTATCCATCAGATCATCGATATCGAGATGGCCGGATTTCAACTTAATTTGGCCTGCCATTGGAGAGGTTGAACCCCACAATTTCAAAACATTGTCCATGGTTCCCTCAAATTCAAAATTATTCTTCCCTATTTCAATTCGGGTGGAGTGGAACTCCGTACTTCTCTCCGCCAGTTTTAAGCCCCCGAAAGGCACATTTATATCGGGCATATCCTGCATTCTCGCAGCAATGTTTTCGATGGACAAAGTACCGTTCAGTGTAATTTCATCGTAATTTTCTGCTTCAATTTGCGACCAAACAAAAGCGGTGTTGAAATCCAGGTCGATCATTCCCCTTAAACTCTCCATTCCCTCCATGGGAAAAACTTTGCTCAATTCAGCAAGATCGAGCTTACCGTTAAAAGAGGAAATGATATTCGGATCGGAAATGGGGTTTGACAGGAAAAGATTCCCCGCTACCGGATTTTGTGCAATCAACAAATTGAATCTGGTTAACTCCAGGGTCATGTTGTCCAGGTCACTGTCAGGACTGTTCACCTTTAAATCAATACCTATAGACTCCAAAGGCAAATCCATTTCAGGATACTGTACAAAACCATCTTCTACATCAAAATTTACATAAAATGCAGGATAGATAGGTCCTTCCTCCTCGTAAGATCCTTTTACCGAGGCATCAAAATTGAAGTTTCCTCGGACGGTCAAATCATCTAAATCCGAAAGGGTTGCAAGGGGTAGGACGGAAAACAATTCGTAAAAATCATTCCCTGGTGCATTTATTCTTAAATCAAAAAACAACGGTTCCGCTTCAGGATAAGCGACCATTCCGTCAAGATCCAAACTCAGTTTGCTCAACAAAAGTGAATTTTCAATAATGCTGATCACCCTCTCTGAGTTGTCCACATCCAATTCCAATGTCCAGTCAATAGGGACACGACTGAGGTAGTTGATTCCACCGTAACTGAATGCTGTTTCTTTTATATTGGTTCTGCTCTCCCACTGGTATTTTTCAGCTGTAAAATTGCCACTGCCCCGGTGATCCAGATTATTAACCTTAACGTAAGTATTCGTGGATCTGTCATCCCATATGATATTGGAATTTAAGATTCGGTAACTGTGTAGCAATAAGGTCAATTCGCTTTCCCCCTCATCCAAAACCTCTTCAGTATCTTCTAATTCCGGAGCATCCTTCATGATCATGTAATTGGCAGATCCGTCAGAAAGAGTGATTAAATTGAGGTCGAGACCATCCACTATCAGAGAACGGATTTCATACGGTTGATCTTTTTTCCATAGGGATGACAAGTTGAAAACAAAGCCGAAAGTCTCAACATCTGCTAACTTGATATCTTCAAACTCCCCCTTACCAGTAACGGAGAGCTCATTCAACCGGAGATTCAGATGGGGAAAGTTCCTGATCAGAGAAACGCTCACATCCTTAAATTCAACAGTTGCATCTATTTGGTTATTGATTTCTTTTTTTACTGCCTCAACAATGGCCCCTTTAAAGAAAATGGGAATCAACAATAAGACAAGGAAAAATCCAAGTATGGAAAAGGCGGTTATTTTTAGAAATTTTTTCATGTGTGAGTGTTTTAACAATTTAGACTCGGTGGATTAGGTTTTTTCTCAAGGGAACTTTTTTAAAGAACAACTGAATCAGTCTATGTTTTACAAATTTTCATTAATTCTTCAATCCACATTTTAACATAACGCATGGAAAGCAAAAAAACTATTTAAAATGAGCTCAATGATATATGGCTTCGATTTGATTTGTGCAATTTACTCCCTATTTCGATTGAGGGTTTGCAACTAAATAAATGAGTCTAAATATAAAAGGCTATATC
>SKYC01000335.1 GCA_007128085.1 Saprospiraceae bacterium
ATAAAACGCTGAGGTCGATACTGGGGGCAGATCGGGCAGCGGATATTAGAGGCTGGAAAGAATTCGGGGTGGCTGAGGTGGTCCCTGAGCCTTCCGATGGGCTCTCGGAGCCACCGGGAATTTCTCCTCATAAATGTTCTGGTTTAAATCAAAACACTTCTAAACTACCTCTATAAATTTTTCAGCCACTCCGGTATATAGGAAGGTTGAGGTACCTGTACAGTAGCTGCTTGTAATTGAAGAAGGGTTTCGGGAATGCTGATCGCGTCAATAATGGGTAAAATACTGTCCCTGTGCGCAAAGTAAAACGGCAGCTCTTCTTCGGCCATCGGATCCGGAGGTGGAAGGTTCTCTCTGAGGTGATCGACCTGGACACCGTTTTTCCAAAATCTAAAGCACACATGAGGTCCGGTAGCCAGTCCTGTGCTTCCGACATAGCCGATTACTTGTCCCTGCCTGACTCTGACACCGGGGCTGATACCACTGGCAAATCTGGACATATGTAAGTATTGGGTTTCGTATACGCGATCGTGACGGATTTTTACGTAGTTTCCATTCCCGCTGTTGTATGCAGCTCGCGTGACTGTTCCGTCTGCCACTGCATAAATTTCAGTTCCGTGCGGAGCGGCATAATCGGTGCCAAGATGAGGCCTGATCCTCCTGAGAACCGGGTGGAATCTCCTGGGGTTGTATCCGGAAGATATGCGCGTATACCGCACAGGAGCGCGAAGAAATGCACGTCTCATGGGCAAACCTTCTAAGTCAAAATACCCAAAATAATTGTCGCTCTCGTAATAAATGGCGTAATTGTTTCCGGAGCGATTGATATAATTGGCACCGAGCAAACGACCTACCCCTACCGGCTTACCATCAATTTGCCGCTCTTCGTAAAACAATTTGAATTGATCGCCCTTTTGGGTGTGGTAAAAATCTACGGTCCAGGCCAGGGCATCCTCCATCCTCGATATTAAAGCGGGATCCATTCCGTTCCTAGTCATGGCGAGCCAAAGACTGTGTTCAATTTCACCCGCACCGGTACGGATCACCGTATCTACGGGGTATTGATGAATTTCTGCATATAAGCTGTCCCTGAGTGAGTAAACTACATACGAATAAACACTGGGTTGATAAATAATATAATCGGCGGAGTTGGTAGTGTCTCGATTGAGAATTGAGTAACTCCTGCCGGAACGCAAACGCCGGACAGAATAAACGTCTTTAACGGCTTCCTCCAGCTCTGCGATAACACTATAGGGTACTTTGTGGGGGAGGAGAATATTGGATAAAAATTGATTGGGCTGAATCACCCCTTTGAAAATGTGAAATGAATCAGCAGGAAATCCAAAGTGCAATTCCGGCTCCATTTCCTCTTCGGTCATTTCGTTCAATTCCCCTATATCGGAATCGGGCGATTCGTTACCACCCAAATAGAAATTTAAAAAAGCCAGGGAAAATAGCAACAACACGGCTGTGATCGCATATGATTGCCAACGAGAAATACCTTTTACCTTCATACAATTCTGTTTATTCAAAAGCTGAAAACTCAGACGCTACCAATACACGGGTAAAATATAACCAGGCGTCATCGACCGCTTTCAAAATGCAATTTTACAATAAATATTGGAACATATGTATCCCTTTAACTAAACCTTATTGTTCTCCGGCTTTATCCCCATTGTTCTCTTTGCGCTCTCGTGGCAACTGCTCCGGGAACTATGGGATTGATAAACAATTAAAAGAATTAACAGCTCTGGAATTGACTGATAATAAATCGATTATCATTCTTTGTCGTCATCATCAACTACAATGGCATCTTCAATATCGTCGTCGGCCCCCCGGTCACTTCGATGTATCTTGTCCTTATTTTTCGATTTGGAGTCGTCAGAGGATGTAGAATCTTTTGACGGATCATCTGTATCATCACTGTTGTCCATTTCTTCTTCAGATGTCAATGGACGGCCCTCTGCAAAAGCTTTGGCCTTGGAGAAGAAGTCCCCCTGATCATCGAGCATGGATTTTTCCCTGTACTTCATAAAACCCGAAGAAGCCTTTTTTTCCACAGCCTCAATTTCATCCAGTTTTTTTGATTTTTTAACCGTCCTGTCCAAAAACTCATCCACCTTTTCATTGACCTTATCTGCGGATTGTCTCAACTTTTGACCGGCCCTCCCGGCCTCTTTCTTTAAGGAATCCCGAATGTCTTCAGACGATTCCTCCGACCGGTCATCGGCAGGACTTCTGTCTTCTTCTTTGGACACTTCCGAGACACTTTTGGATCTCAAATCCTCCGCATCGATATCATCGTCCTCATCGAAAAACAAATCCCCGAAGTCATCGCCTGCGAATGGGGGAGCGTCGCTACCTTTCCGTTTTGGAGAATGGTCCGGGGCGATGGGACTTTTGTCGTCCGATTTTCCGGATTCAAAAATTTCATCTGGATCAAAATCATCCCGATCTCCGCGGAATTCATCGGATGAGGGTAGGGTAGTGACTTTACGGAAAAAAAAATTCTTTGATCTTTTTAAACC
>SKYC01000214.1 GCA_007128085.1 Saprospiraceae bacterium
AAAGCAAGGAATATCACCGGGAATGAGACGGTTATTGCGGCCAGAAATTGCGGCATTTGATCATTATGGGCTTTTCGATGGATTCAACTGCTCAGGATCAAATGCAGTATTTCCGGGCACAGGATCAAACCGGAATCAATACTTTTGAAACCACCAAAGACACCGATGTTGAGTTCGATGGTGTAAAGATTAAAGTAGGTGGAGCCAATACTTTACAGTTTCAGGCGCTGGATCACGAGAACAGCGGAGCTGTAGAAATTTTTGATATCGGGCCAAATTTCAACCTCGCCACGGCCAATCTGGATATAGATGTCCAGCTATACAGTGGAATGAGAATGCATTAACGGACCTATCTCTCTTCCAGACACCATGCACAGCCTTATGTCAAGGGTGGTTATCTGCAGGTAGACAGGTTGGATTTTATCAGTGAAGATTTTCTTTCTTCACTGATGGATCAAGTTACCGTTAAATTTGGGCACATGCAGACCAACTACGGGGATGCTCATTTCAGAAGAAGTGACAACGGTCACACCATCTTCAATCCCTTTGTAGGTAACTACATCATGGATGCTTTTACCACTGAAGTGGGAGGTGAGGTGTATTACCAAAGCAACGGATTCATCGGGATGCTCGGATTTACCAATGGAAAATTGAATCAAAGCGTCAGAGAACCCGCTGAAGGAGCTCCTGAAACCAAATTATCCCTGATAGGTAAAATCGGGTACGACAGTCAAATCAATGACGATTTGAGGCTTCGGATTACAGGTTCTGTATATCATACTCCCGAATCAGCACGCACTTACCTTTACGCGGGTGATCGCGCAGGTGCTCGATACTACAACATACTGAGGAACAATCCACAGCAAGACGATTTTAGAACCCCCAGATTTGACCCTGGTTTCAACAATGAGCTCACCTCTTTCATGGTCAACCCGTTTGTTAAGTACCGCGGTTTGGAGTTTTTCGGTATGCTGGAAGTATCTTCAGGAAAAGCGGCTGCAGAAGAAGATACGAGAGACTTTACCCAGTTGGGTGCTGAGCTCCTTTATCGCTTTGGCAACAATGAGAATTTATACATAGGTGGCAGGTACAACCTGGTAACGGGTGATACCAATGCCGGCGAAAGCGTGGATATTACCCGATTAAACATTGGCGGTGGTTGGTTTCTGACCAAAAATGTATTGGCAAAAGCAGAGTATGTCGTTCAGACTTACGATGGTTTCAATGAGACCAGCCGATTCCACGAAGCCGAGTTTAGCGGATTTGTCCTGGAGGCAGTTATTTCCTTCTAACAACCCGATAGCAACAAACTAACTAAGTGGTTTTTTTAAAACAATTTCCCGGTTCCGCTCCTTGCGGGATCGGGATTTTTTCCCAAATGGAATGAAAAGACCTCGGTTTTTGTTGATTAAGTAGAGCTAGTAAAAAAAATAAAACATGAGATTCTGGATAATAATAGGCTTATTTTTCCCCTTCCTGACTTTTGCCCAAGGTTCGGATTACTCCGTATGGGAGGTTTCTACAGCCAGTAAGGTAGTGGTAGAGGGGGCTTCCAATGTCAATGAGTTCCAGTGTGCCACAGCACACTACCGGGGGTCCGATTTATTGAGAAAGACCTTTCTTCCGGCCTCTTCCACCTGGAGACTCACAGGAAAGATTGAAATGGAGGTGCGCAGTTTTGATTGCGAGAACAGGATGATGACCCGCGACTTGAGGCATACCCTGAAAGCGGATGATTACCCCAGGATTACCATAGAAATTCTCAGCCTGGAGATACCGGAAAACCCTGTAAGCGGCCAAAAGGTCAGCGGAAAGGCGGACATTACATTGGCCGGCAATTCACGAACCTTTGATATTCGGTGGACCCTTGTCCTCGAAGATGACAGGATGAGACTCATGGGAAAACAAAACTTTAAGTTCACCCAATTCGATCTGGATCCGCCGACTAAAATGATGGGAATGATTCAGGTTAAAAACGACATTGTAGTCGATTTTGACCTCAGCATGCAGCTCATCGAGGCCTCCGACCTTTCGTCGGATTGAGATTATATTGCTTCTCCGTTTTTCAAGTCAAAAACATAGCCCGTTGGGGAATCCTTGTTTAGAGTCATAGCCTAAAAGGGCAGCGTAAATTTGATAAAAAATCGCCGCGGCTTCCCGCAAATCCACCGGGTTGGCAAACTCGCCAGCTTTGCAGTGTATTCAACTTTTGTCCATTTGTCTGAATCACTCCTGCCCTACGCAGTCGGGGGATTATTGGATGACACGGATTTATAGGTGGCTCTTCAAAATTCCCTCATTGTCTGTACCACTGATTTTTCTGATTTACTGATTTCTCTGATTTTTTTGGTGGAACTTCCTATTTACCATTCGTTTAGATTGCAAACTTTTGTCACTAAAATTACTTTTGTTTGATTGATGAGTCCACTCCGAAAACCTCTTTCTATTACAAATGGCTGCAAAACTCAATATCTTCGTCATTAGGAAAAATCTTTCCTCAACGTAGCTATGGCTACG
>SKYC01000398.1 GCA_007128085.1 Saprospiraceae bacterium
AAAATATTGAGATAATTAATAAAACCAATCAATTCGAAAATTTACCCTTCGACCTGGTAAAACAAAACGAAATTTTACTGAAATATTCAGAACTTAGAGTCCAGGCCTTTGAATTGTTCCTGAGGGCAATTAAAGAGGATACAGACAAATATGCCCCGCGATTGAATAAATTACATAAGCAGATTGACGAGGAACTTGCAAAATTGAATTGATCATAGCCTGCAGTTAATCGGGTAACCGCCTTCAACAACCGTCAGGGTGATTTACCGGCCCAATATCACTTCTTCAGAGTCGAAGCAAACTTATTCACACCGCCCTTCTACCCTAACCCCATGTCAATGTCAATATATCAGAAATATAGTTTTGAAAAGTCCTTTGGATTTGATTGAAAATGTGTAAGTTTGGGCATTAATATCCGTGATGACTTAACAGATATATACGAATGTTTTGAAGGGAATGGCGGGTATATAGCTGTTAGTAGCAACCAAGAAATAAGGTGAATGAAGCTCATCGTAAAATGTAAAAAATGTCGAAATAATATAGAGTTGAAAAACTCCGTCAACGATAGAGCTGAATTGGCAAGAGAGAGGGGGAATGAATTCAATTTGAAATGCGATGAATGCTCAATAGAAAATAAATATCACGTTAATGATGTAAAGGCGAATGAAAGCAATTGCGAAAATAGGAAACAGTCAATGGGAAACCGCTATTTGGTTTGACACCAAACACAAAACCTATTTGCTGCCCTTAAAAGCAGAAATAAGGAAAAAAGAATACCTTGGAACAGACAAGGAAATTCGCACGGTTGTGTGGATTTAGAATAGGGAACCGTGAACAGACTCCATTTAAAACCAACTTCAAACATTGAACTTAAATACCTCTACAATGAAAATATTTTTAACCCTCACCTTAACGTGGATAACCATTGCTCTTTGTTATTCTCAAAGTGTTGATTTATCCTTTAAACTCGAGAATGGCAAGGAGTATAAGCAGGTCATTCATTCAAAATCGACCATTATTCAAGAGGTCAATGGGCAAAAGATGGAGATGGGTATGACAACCATTGGTTCCATGACCTTTTTGGTGAAAACCATTGATGAAGAGGGCTATATTATGGACACCCGATTTGATGAACTCAGCATAGTCATGAAAATGCCGCAAGAAACCATGGAGTTTAGTTCTGAAAAACATAATGTCAATGATATTTTTTCTACCATTTTAGCTGCCATGAAAAACAAACCCTTTGAGGTTTATATGAGCAAAACCGGAAAAATTACGAAGATTAACCACCTTCAAGATCATTGGGAAACGGTAATCAATCAATTTAATCATCTATCGCAAATGGAAAAAGAGGAAATCAAGGCGCAGGTAATGCGAGCTTACGGACCGGAAGCCATTAGGGGGAATATTGAAATGGGAACAGCCATCTACCCGGATGAACCGGTAAATATAGGAGATCAATGGACGATTCATACAAAACTTAAATCCAGGATGTCTGCAAAGATGTCCACAGATTATGTATTTGCTGATTTGACATCAGATTATGCGTTGATAAAAGGAAACTCGATTATCGAGTCTGCGGATAATGATGCTTATATTGAATCCAGTGGAGTTTCAATGAAGTTTGATGTAACCGGCTCGATGACTTCTGAGATTAAGGTGGATAAAAAAACGGGGTGGATTAGGGAGGCCATTATTCATCAAAACATTAAAGGGGATGCCTATATCCAGGAAAACCCTCAATTACCGCATGGCATGAAAATACCCATGATCATGAAAAATGAAATGTTGATAACCCATTAATGGAGGCGGCCATTTGGCTGTATTCAATGCAGAACCGCCGTCGCAAATTAAAATGACAACCAACGGGACGCATACATTAATTTGAATTTGAAGACCAAAAATGGTTTCCATCATTTTTAATAACCTGTGTTCGATTATTATCGCGATGCATAATTCTTTCCCAATAAATTGCTCATCATTTTTCAATAAATATGACAATCAAAATATCTTGTCGTTTATTTATGAACGTTAACATCACTTGATTATCATATTTAAAAAAGTATACACGTCAACTATACAGATATACTTGGGGAGCTAATCATCATCCGATTTTTTACTCCTTTCCCTCTTTGTTTTATCAAAATCCTGGCCCGACTTATCCCCTTGGATTTCAGTATGCCGAATTTCTCCTCCACTGCTTCCAACTTGTTTAGAAAAAACACTTGTTCCAATAGCTACAAAAAGGACTGCAATAAATAAAACAGATGAATACTTGTTTTTATACAAACTCAGCAAAAGTGCAAACAAAGACAATGTGCCTAAAACCAGCATAAACACCAAATATATTTTTCCAAGGTCTTCGTGCAACTCAATCGAACTTTCAGAAATACCGGGAAGATTTTCAACAAAATCTTCGGCCCCTTCGCCGGTTAAATAAGTAGGTATCGCCATGATCGATGAAAAAATCAACACTCCCAGTGCAGTTTGCTTTACCGTTTCATT
>SKYC01000360.1 GCA_007128085.1 Saprospiraceae bacterium
ACACAGTTAGAAGAATGCCGTTGCTATTGGTGGTGATTTTATGAGATACCATGAAAATCGCTGAACGAAGCGTAGTGAATCGAACTGATCAAATAGATCCCTACTCAAGGCGCTCGGGCTTTCTCCCTATATAGTTATCCCCATGCCTTTTTAAATACTCTTTAAAAAGTTCCTGTTTTTTCGCATCGGCCGGGTGGAGTTGGGTTGCATAACATCCGGCATCCAAACGCTGACGCATGGCTTCGTATAAAATCACTGCAGCAGCTACCGATACATTGAGCGATTGGACCATTCCCTGCATGGGAATACTCAACAGGCCGTCCGACCACTTTATGGCCTCCTCGCTAACACCCACTTTTTCATTACCCATTACGATGGCTGTACTTTCCGTTAAATCCAGCTCGTAAAGAGAAGCAGACCCCTTGCCGATTCCCGTACAATATATGCGATCGTGGTAATTTCTCAGGTGATCAATACAGCTTTTTATGTCGGTGCTCTGATATACATTTAACCACTTTCTGGCACCCGCGGTGGTTCTTTTTCCGAGGACAAAATTTCTTCTCATCTCCGATTCAGGATGGGGTATCAGATAAACAGAGGTTACGCCCACGGATTCGCAGGACCTCAGTATTGCTCCAATATTGTGGCCATCTGTCAGATTCTCCAGAACCACAGTGAGATCTAATTGGCGCTTAGCCACTGCGGTTTTAATTCGCTCTCTTCTCCTCTCTGATATTTTCATTGAACTGTCATTGAACCACCACGAACTTACCGTCTTCCAGCCGCAGA
The DNA here is from genome assembly GCA_007128085.1 of Saprospiraceae bacterium. Lineage (GTDB taxonomy): Bacteria > Bacteroidota > Bacteroidia > Chitinophagales > Saprospiraceae > PWJY01. The sequence goes on from SKYC01000360.1 coordinate 790, forward strand.
AGATACACCCCCATATTCCGGAGGTTGGGGGGCAGATCGCCGAAGTCCGGAAAATCTTCGAGGGTGAGATCCCTTCTGAACTGCCATCGGTAGTAAAAGTCCACCGGTTCTGTAAATGGAAGGTAATAGGGAAAGTCAACCCCATAGGTCATCAAATGACGCTTTACAAATCCGGCAGTCAGGTTTCCCTCGTATTCACTTCGCCCACCGATGTACTCGTAATTGCGGAAAAATTCCTTTGAAAATGCTCGAAAATCTTCATTCCCACTGATGGCAATATGGCCTGAAGTATTGATTAAGTTGAGTTTGTGGTGGAATTCAATTTGAATTTCTCTGTCCCATAAAGTCAGACCGATGACTTCGTATTTGTCAGAAGTTTTAGTGAGGTCAATGGCCCTTAGAATGGGATAAATAAATGGATGGTTCCGAGTCATTGGAAGAAAAAAGAATGTTTTGGAATATCCCTCCTCGTCAAAAAACTCCTCAAAGTCAAATTCCAGAATATCCTCGTCGGAGTCGAAGTGAATTTCCCCGAAAATCCGATCGGGAAAATAGAATTCAAACAACTCTCTGAACCTATTTACCCGCTCTCTTTCCCTGGGGGAAGAAATGATGAAAAATCGATCCTCCGGCCCCATGGAGTCCAACCTGTTGATCACCGCATAAAAGTGATCCAGGAGATCGGGCTGAAAACTGACAGCCTGGTTATTTCGAGCTACCTGGAAGTTTCCAATAAAATTGGGATTTACGAGTACGGCTCCATTTTCTGCCGCAAAGGCAGACAGAAACTCGAGTTGATCTCTTCCGCCCGTACCAATGATCAAATCCGGTGGATACTTTAAATTTCCGAGTTTTTTCCCCAGTTTTTTGGGTTGAAGTGGATCGCCTCCGGCTACCACTTCTATTTTAAAATCCACGGTCAGCCCCTTCTCCCGGGTGAATGACTTTTCAAATCCATTTAAGAATCCTATGGCCTCCTCGTTGAGGTAGTCGTGCAATCTCACCTCTTTTTCTTCCTCCTCTTCCAGTAAAAACTCCTCTTCATCCTCATCCTCCACAAAGTCTTCCCACCGAAGATCTTCGGGCCAATCGTCCATGGTCAAAACCAGGGTGATATGGTAGGTGTTTTTTAACTCCGGATCGGGTAAATCACCGTTCATTCTAGCTCTATAGGGAGAGTCATCCGGATAAGTCAAAGGCAATACTCCCTCTGATTCCCCTTCTTTCCATTCTACTTCCTCTATGGCTATATCGGTATCTTCTGCTTTTTCAATTACCTCTTCAGCGGGTGCAGACCTCTCTTGTCTGGTGGTTCCGCAAGATACCAGTATAAGTACAAAAAACAGTACCGAAAATTTTCTCAGGAATTCACTCCCACTCAATGGTAGAGGGTGGTTTACTACTGATATCATACACTACTCTGTTTATACCATTAACGTTATTTATTATGCCCGATGATATATCTGCCAGAAAATCATAAGGCAATTCTACCCATTGTGCGGTCATTCCATCCACAGAACTGACGGCCCGGAGGGCGACCACTTGTTCATACGTCCGCTCATCACCCATCACTCCAACCGAGTGAATCGGCAGCAATATAGCACCGGCCTGCCAAATATCGTTGTACAGACCCCACTTTCTCAATCCCTCGATATAAATGTGATCCGCTTTCTGCAACATGGCCACTTTTTCGGCAGTAACATCCCCCAAAAT
>SKYC01000025.1 GCA_007128085.1 Saprospiraceae bacterium
CAAGCAGAATGATACCCATTCCTCCAATCCATTGAGTCATACTTCTCCAGTAGAGCAGACCTTCCGGAATGATTTCTATGTCATCCAAAATTGTAGCTCCTGTGGTGGTAATTCCCGATACAGATTCAAAAAATACATCGACCACTGAAGGTATGCTGCCCGATATTAAAAACGGCAGCATGGAAAAAAGAGAAACTGCAAACCAGGTGAGAAAGACACTTAAGTAGGCCTCTCTTCGGTTCAGACTGCCTTGGGTATTGAATTTGTAATACCACAACAGAGCTCCAAATGCTACTGTAATTAAACTGGATATAGAAAGTGGCCAGTGATCACCGCTCTCCAGCACCAGGGCAACTGGAATTGAGGTCGCCATGAGCATCCCGAGAATGATCAGGGTTACACCTATAAAATTAGAGATGTGTTCAAAATTGATCATTGGAATAATTTCTCCAATTTAGAAATGGAATCTGGCATCCCGAAGATGATCACTTTGTCGTCTTTTTGAAGTACCACATCATCTGAAGGGAAGATCACTTCTTTACCTCTTACAATGGTACCGATCATCGCATTTTTCGGGAATTGTATTTTCCCGAGAGGCCTCCGGGTCAGTTTGTTTTCTTTGTAAACGATAAACTCAATGATTTCACCTTCCAGGCCGTGCAAACTCGTAATAGCTACAATTTTTCCTTTTCTGACAAAGCGGAAAATATTGTTGGCAGCGATGAGTTTTTTATTAATGATGGTATCTATTCCGATATTTTGAGATATTCGGGTGTAATCCATACTGTCCACCAGTGCTATGGTTTTGTAAACTCCGCAATTCTTGGCCAGGAGGCTGGTTAAAATATTTACCTGCGTATCACTGGTTACGGAAATAAAGGAATCCATCTCTTCAAGACCCTCCTCGCGCAGTTGATCCAGTTTGTTGTTGGCGCATTTTACGACCAATACGTCCTTGAGGTTTTTTGCCAACCACTTACAACGCTCTTCACTCTCCTCAATGAGTGTTACCGAAAAGTCACGCTGAAGGAGTGAAGCCGTATCGTAACCTAAATCACTACCTCCGTTGATCATTACTGTTCGGATAGTCTCCTCCTTTTTCCCTACAATTTTGAATATTTCATTGACCTCTTTTTTCCTGACGAGAAAATATATATGGTCAGATCTCCTCAAAATCAGTTGTGGATCAGGGATCAGGGTTTTGTTCCCCCTTAAAACTACAATGGGCCTGAAGTGAATCTGGGGACTGCCTTTCTCTATTTCATCAATGGTGTGGTTGGCAATGGGTGAATTATCTTCTATGGAAAGTCCGATAAGAGAAACGAGTCCATCTTCAAAATTAAAAAAATCCGTAACGGCTCCCTTTTTGAGCAAGCGGTCGATTTCTGCAGCGGCCAGCTTGTTGGGGGAAATGAGAGAATCGATACCCAATTCCCTGAATGTTTGTAAAGCCATCTCCTCTAAATACTCCTTATTGTGAACCCGGGCTATGGTTTGTTTGGCACCGAGTTTTTTGGCAAAAAGTGCAGTTATGAGATTTGTTTTTTCAGAGGTGGTCAACCCCAAAACAAGATCGGATTTTCCCGCCTGAGCTTTGTCCATTACCGATTTGATAGAAGCGTCGCCGTGTACGGTTCTGACATCCAAATGAGTGGAGGCGTAGTCCAATACCTCCTGATCGGTATCAATCAATGTGATATCCTGCTGCTCAAAAGACAATAACTTGGCGAGGTGAAATCCTATCTCTCCGGCTCCCGCAATAACGATCTTCATTTTTATACTTTTATTTACAGAGCGATGTGTACTTACTCTGAATTTGATTCCATTTTTTTAACCGATATATTCGAAGGACTTGTCATGGCCCTGAATCTAAATTAAGGAGGACTGGATTATAGGTCTCCTTGCTCTATAGACTTTCTTGAATTAAACGAACCTTGGGGTGAATCACATTCCGTCCGTATATCCCCAAAACAAATGTATGTTATTTTACTCATTTGGTAATCATAAGTTGAAAAAAATGGTACTTTAATCCAGGGTTATGTTTTTACAGTCCCTCAAATTGGAGAGGGAGAAGGGATCTAAATTGAACAGGAAGTTTGAACAATTCAGGCACTGATCTAATTGTTTATTCAGATAAAAGATTGAAATATGCGACTATTGATGGTATGTCTTGGCAATATTTGCCGCTCTCCTTTGGCAGAGGGCATTATGCGGGAAAAAATAAAAGAAAACGGACTCGATTGGGAAGTGGACTCGGCCGGAACATCCTCCTATCACATAGGTGAAAAACCTGACCCTCGCTCAATCGAAACCGGCGATCTCAATGGAATCGACATCAGGGGTCAACGCGCGCGACAGTTTAAAAGAATTGATTTTGATCTTTTCGATAAAATTTATGTAATGGACAACAGCAACTACAGCGATATTGCATCCATGACCGACAACCTAAAGCACCTGGAAAAGGTTAAACTGATACTGGAAGAGGGGTATCCGGGAGAAAACAGAGAAGTTCCGGATCCTTACTGGAACAATCGATTCTCCGATGTGTTCCAAATGTTGGATCACTCTTGCGAACAAATTGTACTTAAAAATTAAAAAAAAAAACGAATTATGATTTCCAAAGAAATTGAAAAAGCACTGAACAATCAAATTTCTCTTGAGGGGTATGCCTCTCATCTTTATTTGTCAATGGCGGCCTGGTGCGACCGACAGGGGCTTGAGGGATGTAAGAGTTTTCTGATGGATCAATCCGATGAGGAGCGATTCCATATGTTGAAAATTTACGAATACATGAGCGAAGTGGACGGTCATGCCAGGACTCCAAAAATTGATCAGCCACCCGAGGATTTTAAATCTGTAAAAAGTTTGTTTGAATTGCTTTACGAGCACGAGCAAAAAGTGACCCAATCTATTCACGATTTGGTAGATCTGGCCTATTCTGAAAAAGATTATACCACGCTGAACTTCCTTCAATGGTATGTGGAAGAACAAAGGGAAGAAGAAGACATGGCGAGAAGCATTTTGGATAAAATCAATCTCATCGGAGATAGTCCGCAATCCCTGTACTTTATAGATATCGAGCTGGAGAAGATTAGTGGAGATTCTTCCGACTAAAGGAGTTGTAATCAGATTAGTTATTCACGAGAAATCCTCTTTAGTCATTTTGACATGGGAGAAAACAAATTTACTTGACTACATATCTCGGAATGGCAGAGGGTAATCGACTCAGCATTTCGTTGTTGAGTAGGTTGACGGATTCTGTAAAAGAGCTCACTCGGATTACACTGTTTTTCTGTCTTCCGACCAACACCACTTCATCACCTACTTTTACGTCGGGTATATGTGTTACATTGACCATAAACAAATTCATGTTGATCAGTCCGGTGATGGCCGCTTTTTTTCCGTGGATTAATACGTGGCCTTTATTGGATTGAGCGCGGGGATATCCATTGCTGTATCCCAGTGGCATGACCGCAATAGTCATGTCACTTTCTGCCTGATAGGCTGTTCCATATCCGATAAACTGGCCTGCGGAAACCGATCGGAGGTCCATGACATCCGTCTTCCAGGTGATGATTCTCTTGAGGATTCGATCCGATTTTTTACCTACCTCATGGAGGTGGTGGTAGTATATGTCCGGAGAAGGCCAGAAACCGTACTGTATAACTCCGGTGCGCACCATATTGTAGCGGGTGTTGGGATAAGCAAGCGATGCCGCAGAAGAAGCCAGGTGGATGTATTTAGGTGAAAACTTTTTGGTTTTGAGTTTTTTCACCATATCCTGAAAAGTCTTTACCTGAGCATCGATTTTAAATTTTGATGAATCACTTTCAGCCCCTCCGAGATGCGAGCAAAAACCCTCAAACTTCAGGTGTTTTTGGTTCCTTTTTAAAAAGGTGATGGTCTTGGAAAATTCATCGCAGGGCAGTCCGGTTCTGTTGGCTCCTGATTCAACTTCAATGTGCAAAAGGGCTTTCTTGCCGATTTTTTTTGCACACTCTAAAACCAACTTTAAGCGGTCGTAGTTGAAGATGTAAAATTCAATGTCATTTTCAATGGCCCAGGGAATATCCTCATCGTAAAGAATCCCCATGATCATAATGGAGGATTCCGGACTCTTACAAAGCAAAACTTCGTTTGCTTCGTGAGCAGAGGCCACCGAGAAGTGGTTGATTCCGGTTTTTTCTGCCATGGGGACAAAGGGGTCAATACCGTGACCGTAGGCATTGGCTTTTACGACCGATGAGATTCTGATTCCCGGACCAATTTTTCTTCTTACGAAGTTCAGATTGGCTTTAAGTGCCATCTGACTCAGTTCAATTCTCGAAGAGTGCCTTACCATATTGCCGGGATATCACTCCACAAATATTGTTTACCCCAACTAGTCTCAGCCAGTTCTCTGATTTTTTTGATGGTTTTACTTTCCACTTTTTTTATTTTTTTTGTTTTAATGGACGGGTGAAAATGAAATGCGTAAACCCGTGCTGCCAATTCTTCAAAAGGAAGGGAAGACTCTCCGGCTTCCTCTCCATTTCCGTATACGGTCGGTCTAATTTCCTGACCCCAGTTTTTTCGTCCCTCATTATTGGGATTGAGAAAATAGGCCCTCATTTTTCCATCCTGACCCTTTTTAACCCTCAGTAAAGAGATGGCGTGAAAACCCAGCATTTTTGCCTGTGAAGAGGTGATGAAAATACCGAGTGGACTCGGGTAGGTCATCATTTTATTGCCGTTGTACTCCGGGTGAAAATTATTGAAAAATAATTGAACAAAGCCGTTGTAATCCCGAATGGAATTGCTGGTGTAATCATAGGCCGATGCAAAACCCGTTTGAATCCACTGACCGTACATGGCCGGGTTTACCCATTTGTGCGGATCTTCGATTCGCCCCGCTGCCCGCCTCATCATTTCATTGTAAATTTTATCGAGATGCGGTACCAAAATGGCGGATACGACGTCCAGATCGTGATCCAGTTGATCGACCAACCCCTTTCCAAGGTGGTTGGAGTTCAACTCTACATTCTCAAATCGCATCAACAGACGGTTCTGAGTAGCGACATTGATAATCATATCAATCAACTTAGCCGGAGCGTGCTGACTCCACAAACTGATGGCTCTCGCAGATTGACATGTCGGATTGTTGCCCTGGCTGACCCCGAGGGGCTGTCCGAGTATTCTTATGGTACCACTCAATACAAAGGGCAAAACCGGAGTATTACCGTAACTTTTCGGAAGTGATTTTCTTATTTGCCTGGTGACTACCGGGTGAATTTTGACATTTCTCATGTTGTTGAGTCCGGCTTTAACGGCTCTTCTCGAAAGCAGTGCTTTATTGAGAATGTTACTCAATCCATTAATATACTGCTTGCTACCTGGAATAGCCAGTTCGGGAATAAAGGTGAACAACCAACTTTTGTGGTCTTCCCACTGCGCTTCACCGCCGGCAGTCAATGCCAAAACCGCTTTGATCAAGGAATTGCTTTCCGGGTGTGTCTCCAATATATGGATCAACAAGGAGGAATGAAAACGACTCACCAAGCCGGTATTTTCCATTGCTTCCCCCATCTCACGAGCCTCTTTTTTAATCTCCTGTACCGAAAGTTTTTTGAGTTTTTCACCATATTCCTCCAACGTTTCGCAGCCTTGTGATACCTTAGAAGGGTGGAAGCAAGCGTTTATATAATACAGTAATTTCTTATCAGCAGCCTTGTTTTTAACGATCTTGACCCGATCTTTTATCAGTCGAATTAATTCGACAATTTTTTGGGTTTCCACCGGTCGCTGAATACAGTGAATTTCAATTTCATCTGCGATTCGCTCCTTCATGGAATCCATCGGAATATGCTCCAGCAGATATCTGAACAGTAAATTGATCTTTTGGAATTCCCTTTTACTCAACCGCATTCTGGCTTCCTCATTCATCACTCCTAAAGCGATGTCGAGATTGTTTACAACCACTTGTTCCAGGTAGTAAGCTGCCTCTTCCCTGCTGATCTCCCGGTGATTGTACCTTCCATCCGCAATGGCGAGCATTCGGAGGTCACTCATCAATTCCATGGTGCTGGTAGGGGGGCCTACCAACAGGGTTCCGCGAACCAGGGAAGGTACAAGTTTTCCGGGTTCATGCCAGTTGGTTCCCTCAAAATAACCGATGCGATCTGCTTCAATGGCATAGGGAATTAAAATATCCAGTCCTCCCTCCTCCGTGGTAAATCGCTCAATTTGACTCGAAAACTTGAGAGCTTTGTCGGGACGGGTTAAACGCGTAGCTTTTTTAAATTCCTCCAGTGAACGGTCAAGAGGTTCTGTGTTACTGTAAATTGCTGTCTCCATATTTTATTTTCAGTGGTCAAAAGTAATTTCTGTTTTCTTTCAGACCAAAAGTTTAGTTTAAATATTACTCAAAAATTTCTGTTGTGGATGATTCTGCATTGCTGTAATAACTGATATTCTGCCACTTAACAGTCCAAATCCCTGCTTTTCTATCTATGTGCCTGCAAATTGCCTTAACAGAGTAACGAAAGTATCTCATTAACGATCTTCCTCCTCATTCGTTGTCCCATTGCATGGTTTGATGAAAGCGATGTATAATTTCAGCGAGACAGAATTCAAATTCAATTGGATTCTGTCTCACTGTCTGGTTATATTCCATTCACGTGTTCTAAAAGAACTAAGGGTTTTTCCGGATGGGGTCCCACCTGAAATCAAGTATAGAAATCTACGGTTCTGTAGTGTTCCAACAGCTCTTCCATGCGCTTGGGATCCTCTCCGCAGAAGTTAATCGTCCCAAAGTGATTTCCAAATCCGGATCGATCACTTATTTTTTGATTGCTGTATGGTGGCACCAAATTGTGGTCGATAAAATAGGGATCGCTGTGTAACTCTTCGGGAATTTGCAATTCGGATATTTGTTTTTTCTGTGGGTAAATCATGACATTGCCATTGTATTTACCGGGAAAAACGTCGTCGGGAGGAAATATTTCGTCCAGTTCCTCCTCTGTCAGATCGGGATCGTGACACAAAACAAATGCAGCCAGAGCATCAAACCCATAGGATTTTGATACCAATTCAAGTATATGACCACCGGGAATCCGACATGCCGTTTCTCCAAATTTCAATTCGTCATTTTCGGTGATAAACCATTCGGGATGGATCATGCCGTATTCAATGCCAAAAATATCGACCAATTTTTGCACTTCCTTTTTAATAATGGGTCTTTTCGATTCCAAATATGGGCCACATGGCACAAAGTTGGAATATCCCAATTTCACGTATTCGGTAATATTCAGGAATCGGACCTTACCTCCGTGAATATAGGCTTCACAGGAAAATTCTTTTCCGGAGAGGTGGCTTTCGGCCAAACAGGGAAAATCTTTGGGCACCATTTTCTTGCCGATGTCCTCTTTACTTCGCAACAATTTGTGTCCTACCGTTCCGGCAGCTGCAAAAGGTTTTACATGAACCCAACTCTCTTCTTCTCCGGGCAATTGAAGATTGGCCTCGTTGAGTCTGTCCATAAAATTCTCTACCTGCTCCACATTGTACACTTCTTCAAACAACCCAACCTTTAGCCCACCAATCAAGGCTTTTCTTTTCATCATGGCTTTGTTTCTAAAAAGCATGGCGCGGTTGAGTACGCGAGGGTCATCCCGGTAAATAGAATTGAGCGCACCTGCCCATTCCACCGTCTCTTCATATAGAGGTACTGCCACATCGGCATTAAACGGTTTGAGCTTTTCAAAAAGATCTATCGAATTGGAGGTGTCACTCCACTGATCCAGTTGATAAGAAACAAAAGGAATTTCCTGTTCAGCTGCATAAGTTTCAAATTCGGGAAGAGAGACAACCACAAAGGGTTGACCCGTTTTTTGCATACTTTCAATAACTTGCTGACTCCATCCGATCAGCGCAAAACAATTTGCCATGAGTATTTTTTTTGATTAAAAAATTGCGATATGTAAAATGTAACAGAAAACAAGCTAAATTATTCACTGAAATGGCCATTGATTTAAAATTAAATGCTGACTTATTATTCAGTGCTTTAAAATAATCAGTTTTCTAATCACCGTCATTCATTTCCGTTTGAAATCTTATGATAATCAATTGAGGAGACTTAACCAAATAATAAATGAACTTTTTTACGGGTGTTGAATTGAAATGAATTTATTAGCTTTGCCCCCCTGAAAACATTAAAAGAAGTTCAATGGCCAAAAATTTATTAATTGTTGAGTCCCCTGCTAAAGCAAAAACGATAGAGAAATTTCTCGGGAAAGATTTTAAAGTAAAATCCAGTTTCGGACACGTAAGAGACCTCGATAAAGGCAACAATGCCATAGATATTGACAATGGATTCGAACCGCGCTATGTGGTGAGCCCCGATAAAACGAGAGTGGTAAAAGAGCTCAAGTCAGAACTTAAAAAAAGTGAGGTTGTCTGGTTGGCTACGGATGAAGACCGCGAAGGAGAAGCCATTTCCTGGCATCTGTGCAAGCTGCTCGGATTGGATGAAAATACAACGAACCGAATTGTTTTTAGAGAAATCACCAAAGGTGCCATTCAAAAGGCAGTGCAGAACCCCGGTACGCTGGATCTCAATCTCGTGGAAGCTCAACAAGCCAGAAGAATTCTGGATCGTCTAGTGGGGTTTGATTTGTCAGGCTTGTTGTGGAAAAAGGTGAAAAATAAATTGTCCGCAGGACGTGTACAATCCGTTACGGTTAAACTGGTCGTTGAAAAAGAGCGTCAAATTAATGAATTTAAACCGGATAATTTTTTCAAACTGACAGGTTTGTTTCTGGTGCAACCCGAAAAGGGAGAAGCAGTAAAACTGAAGGCCGGTTTTTCGAGACGGATCCAGGCTTTAGATGAAGCCAAAAAAATTCTGAATGAATGTAAAGGTGCCAAGTACCGCATAGATGCCATTGAGAAAAAACCACTTAAGCGTCGACCAGCGGCTCCCTTTATTACTTCAACGCTTCAACAGGAAGCCAGTAGGAAGCTCGGATTTTCTGTAAAGCGGACGATGATAGCCGCTCAGAGATTGTACGAAGCCGGTCATATTACCTATATGCGTACGGATTCAACCGTTTTGAGTGATACCGCCATTCGCGCAGCAGCAGCTGAAATAAAATCTACTTTCGGAGACGAATATCACAA
>SKYC01000012.1 GCA_007128085.1 Saprospiraceae bacterium
ATAACCTCGCTTTCTTTCTTGGAAAGTACGAGCGGATCAGCGGTTCTCGATTTTACTTGAACCACCGGCCCCTCTTCGATAAAAAATCCGGACATATCCACTACGTCATTCAAAGATCCTCCACCGTTGTTTCTCAGGTCGAGAATTATTCCGTCCACATTTTCTCCATTGAGTTTTTGCAATTCTTCTCTTACATCGTCTTTGCTGTTTCGGCCATCTCCTCCTCCACCGATGTTGAAATAAAAACTGGGCAGATTGATATACCCCACTTTGGCTCCAAGGTCTTCTCTCTCCAGGATTACAGAACGCGCAAACCCCTCTTCAAATACAACCACATCTCTTGTGATCACAATTTCTTCCTCTTTATTATCAATTTTCCTGACCGTCAATGTCACTTTTGTACCCTTGGGACCTCTGATGATCGAAACCACATCGTCCAGACTCCAACCCGTTATATCTACCGGATCCTCGCCCTCCTGAGCCACCTTTAAAATGAGGTCGTTTGGATCCAGATCTCCCTGCTTCCAGGCGGGACCTCCGGGAACCACTTCTACTATCTTAACGTAATCGCCTTCGGTAGTTAGTCGAGCGCCAATTCCCTCGAGCTGGTTGGACATGCGCATATCAAAATCCTGTTTGTCCTTGGGTTTAAAATACCCCGTATGCGGATCGTGCAAATTGGCAATGGTATTGAGGTAATTGTTGAAGCGATCTTCGTGAGAAGTCTTGCTCACGCGATCAAACCAATTATCGATTCTTTCTCGTACATTTTCCCTCGCCTCTTCAATCAATTCATCCATATCGACCTCTTTTTCCTGCCTTTCCGCTCGATTGACTTTTTTCACTACATCGTCGAGTATCTGAAAGTGTAAGAAGTTTTCCCAGCGCTCTCTCAATTCGTTTTCATCGGATGCAAAGTCCATCTTATCGGCATCCAATTCGTAATATCCTTGTCGATCAAAATCAAAACTTTTTTCAATGGTCTCCTCGAATATACCCCGGGCTCTCTCCACCGCAGAATTCATTCGCTCGTGGGAAAGCTCAAAAAAGCCAAAAGTCGTACCCCGGATTTCCTGGTGAATAATATTGCGATAGGCGGACAGTTCCTGTATGTCCTCCTCTATAAAATACCGTTTATTGCCGTCCAGCCTGCTGATGTACTCATCAAAAACGATTTGGGAGAACTCTTCATTCAGTTCCTGAGGCTCAAAGTGCAGCCGATCCAAATGGGTCATAATATACTGTAGCAGCATATCTTCCTTGGGAGAATTGGAGTTCAATCCTGAAAAGACCTGACTGGAGAAAAAGACCAGTGAAAGGGCTACTGCAGCAACGGAGAGGGTGATATTTCGGAAGTTCATATAAATCATTTTGTTCTTTAACGTCATTGGACACATACAGGTTCATTATTTAGCAGTCTGACAAAGTTAAAAGAATTCTAATACCCGGCCTTTAATAATTGCGATCAATTTAAAAGGGAAGGATTCGGAAGGTAAAAAAGTGGCTTTTTCATAAATTTCAACCTACAATTTGCCCCGAATTAAAACTCTTTCAAAAGAATTTCGGATCTAAACTCCATCCATTCAGTGAGTTTTCTCCAACAACTTATTAACGGTCACCCTTCTGAGTTTAGTGTAAAAATACACACACCAATAAGTAGACCGAAACCCGGTATTGAGTTTCGGTCTATTCATACGAACCAAGTATAGCCCATAAAATATGTCTACTTGACATAAAAAAACAATCACTCCAATTACCTGAAAGTAAAGCTCAGTCCAAGGAGGTAATTCCTGCCCGCTTGTGGGTAATACCCCTGATCGATCGTTCTTTGGCCGTCGAAATAATAGGAGTAACTCCAGCCATTGGTCTCGTACAGTTGGTCTGTTATGTTTCGCACGGCAAAATTAAGGCTCAGGCCTGGCCATTTTTCTTTATTCAAAATGAAGCTCAGGTTGAGGTCCGTATAGTAAAACGGGTCAATCGAATTGTTTTTATTTCCGGTATTGTCCAGGTATTGCCTCGACAAGTACTGACTGAAAAGATCGACTTCCAGTCTACCGCTCTCGCCTTCTGAGTCCCAGCTCACCGGCGTCCAACTCAGCCCGGCACCGATTATCTTTTGGGGAGAAAGGGCCATGGGGGTAGATTCGTAGACCTCTTTTTGCTGACCGATAAAATTAAAGTCTTGATCGTATTCATCCACAAACAATTCGTAATCCCGGATTTTGTTTTCGGAAAGCGTCAGGTTGGCAAAAAGCCGTAAATTGGGAAAAAGTGAATACGAGCCTACCAGTTCAACTCCCATTCTGTAGCTATCCTCCACATTTTCTCTGACAATAGATCCGACATCATTGATTTGACCCGTCGGCACCAATTGGTCTTTGTAGCCCATGTAGTAAACATTTCCCTGAAAATGATAGTGAGGCCCTGAACTGCGGTAACCGGCCTCCAGGTTGTACATGCGCTCTGAGCGGGGCCGACTGTCCGGACTGGATTCAGTGTAATCCCTTCTGTTTGGCTCCCTGTTTGAAATGGCGAGTGAAGCGTAAACATTGCTTTGGTCACTCATCAACCAGGTCACCCCCCCTTTGGGGTTAAAAAAGGTCAGATTCTGCTCCTGATCCACATTTTCCAGCAGTCGGTCAAACCCCAGGAATCGGTAGTCCACACTTCTGAATTGAAGATCCAGCCAGGTCAGCAAATCGCCCATTTGATGTTCAACTTTGGTAAAAATATTGAAATCGTACTTGTCCGCATCGTTTTCATAATAGCGGTAATCTGTCTCAATTTGAGGAGCCATTCTGGCCCAGATCACCTCTCCAAAATGATCGCCGATGTAGTGATTCCAACCAGTCCCCAAAGTAAATGTAGTATGAGGGGTAAACCGATACTGAGTGTTCGCGATCAAACCGTAGAAGTCGTTGTCCAACCATCTCCGTCTGATCAAGTCGGTGCGGGAAATTTCCTCATCCCCTATGACCACGGGGTCGAGACCATAACTGGAGTATCTGTCATTGCTTCTGTACTGCTCGAAGAACCCTTTGCCCCGCGTGTAGTGAAGAGTCAGTCCGCTTTCCCAGCGATCGCTGTGGGTGTAATTGTAGAAAAACTGCAAGTGGGTCTGCATGTAGTCGTCCACTTCATTGGGGTGTGGCTTATCGGGTCGATTCATCCCGGCTGAGTTAAATGTCCTCAGGTCGGGATCGTCCAAAAATTCAGCCGGCACACCGTTCCAGGCCTGATAAGTCACCTCTTCACCGTGAATGAGATTGAATCTTATGGAGCTGCGCTCCCCCACCCTGCCAAGGCCTACAAAAAACGAGGTCAGATCGGCGGTGGCTCTGTCTATATAACCATCTGACTTAATTCTACTAACTCTTCCCTCGGCGTAGTATCCACCCTCAGAAAGGCCACTGTTGAAGTTGACAGAAGCTCTTCGGGTATTGAATGACCCGCCTGAGAAATCAGTTCTTATAAAAAAGTCGGGGTCTACACGGTTTGTATTAATATTGACAATTCCACCAAAGGAGTTGCCCCCCATAGCAGAGGTTCCCACGCCCCTTTGCACCTGGATATTGTCCACAGAGCTCAGCAAATCCGGCATGTTCACCCAAAAAACGCCCTGGGACTCCGAGTCATTGATCGGGATGCCATTCATCTGGACGTTGATCCGGGTGGGATCCACTCCCCTGATTCGAATTCCCGTATATCCAATACCCGTTCCGGCATCCGAGGTGGTCGTCACGGAAGGGAGTTGTTTTAATAGAAAGGGAACATCCTGGCCGTAATTTCTCTTTTGAATTTCTTCGGCCTCAATGTTGGTAAAACTCAATGGCCCTGCATCCGACACACGGGAGGACAAAACCTGTATTTCCTCTAATCCAACCCGGGCTTTTATCACCAGGGAGTAAGTCAGGTCGCTGTCAAGATGAATTTCAGCATTCCCGGTAGAAATCCCATAGCTGGCTACCAGCTTGTAGGACCCCTCCGGCACATTTGAAAAAACGGTCCATCCGTCTTTATCGCTCTGTTTGACCCGGTCTTGTTCTACCAAAAGAACAGTTGCGCCAGGCAGAGGGTTTAAATCGCTGTCGACCACTTTTATTTCAAGTTGGTACTGACAGAAAAGCAATGGGGTAAACACAAATAGAAAGGAAAAAATAGTTAAAACAGACTTGTTCATTCTCAGTAAATTTTTCCATTTGAGTGAACAGGGTCCGTTAAAAACAGACTGGTAAAGTGACTTCCCTCCCCGGAATTACCCGGCCAGGTTCTATGGGTTTTATCTCAGCCCCCCAAAAGGGGCACCCCGCACTCATATAATGGCAGTTAAATAATAAATGGCCGCAGTACATTCTACAGCCTTCAATCTTTTCACAAAGGTATGTAAATAAAATATATTTAAAAGAACCCATATGGATCAAAAATGACCCGCAACCACCTACACCCCATTTTCTGAGGACAAGGGCGTGTAAGAAAAATAATTTTTTACAGATTGGGAGGGTTGACTAATCGGAAGTGCTTACTTGTTGAGGCTTATCGCAGATGCTCAAAAGGGTTTTGTAGTGAAAGGCTTGTGGCTGCAGCATGGAGGTTGACCAATGGATGCGGCTGGAGTTCGTCTGCGTAACGGGGAGTGTTATCGCGAAAATTAAGCGCATTCTTCTCTGTTTTGGGAAATAGAAAATTTTTCCATATTTTTATTAAATGAGCCATTCGGTCAACAACCCACACGATAAATTTGTCAGGTAGACTTTCTCCGACCCGGAAAGGGCTATAGCCTTTGTGTAAGAGTTTCTACCCGAGAAACTGGTGGACCGCAGAAGGTTCAGAAGATGTTTTAACTGAAACGATTAAATCAATACCACCCCCAATAAAAGAAAATATCATGACTCTATACGATTTATTGATTAAAAAAGGTGAAATAAAAGGAAAAGCTCAAATGATCCTCGCCCTTTACGACGATAATATTGGTATTTCTCAAATTGCAAGGTATGTTAAAATTACCGAGGAAGAGGTGCTGAAAATCCTGAGTTTATCCGCCTTCTCGATAACATCATTATTCGGCTTCTCTACTTACTGAAACCAAATGCTCACTCCAATTACCAAACCTATTGTTGCTATTAACCACTTGGGCTTATTCATTAATCGTTTTATAATAATTTAAACATGCATTTTGCTTGATGCTGTGCCATTGTTAAATTCAATTGGGTGTGCACCCCTTTGAAACCGCCATAAATATAGGGATTTTTTCGGATTGGGGCTCTACTCTACTTACTGATTTTAACCCTGCATTACTGACCATTAATCTGAGCAATTATTCCTTGAGACTAAAGACTTTAAAGAGATGGGAAAGTAGCTGTAGCCGATGGCCTCATCCAGTTGGCAAAATGCGGTGGGCCATATATTCTCCATGTTCACCTGGATGGGATATCATTTTTATCCCGATTCAAAATCAAAGCACTCTTCTCTATCTGAATCGGAAGTGAGGCAAAACTCATCTTCAGTTTTTTTCTTGAATTTAAGGTTAGGAGAATAATTACTTACTTAGCACATACTTCAATTCGTCAATGACCCTGAATTCATTCCAGGGTTCATGGCAGTAGGATTTTCTTCCACCTGTACTAAAAACTACTCTATAAAAGCCCTCTGAGGTTTCTTCAAGTCTGTGGGTCAGTTGCCTGTTATTATAATTCATGGCAAAAATATTGTGGCGTCCCCGCTTTTTATTACCACTGAATATATGTCATACGGTTTTAGGGGCATAGGCGGATTTTGAGGTATGTATCACCGGAGTATCCAGCTTGAATTCATGAAGGCCAATTACCATGGTATTAGCGACCTTATTTACCATTATTGAGTATTTTTTACAAATGTTAAATATATGTTACAGTTAAGTCGTAATCTAAGAAATTAGATAAAAATCTATGATATTAGTATCAAACTAAAATTCTATTATAATGAATACAAGTCTCCAAGTCTCCAAGTCTCAAGTCAATAAGGTGCGCCTTGTTCATTATTTTTATTCACCTTATTTCTCTCCAACTATATAGTCAGCAGGGAATTTCACAGATAAAAGAAACCAATTTTCAATGCGCTGTGGTGCTTGATATTTACGATGCCTTTGTAGATTGGCATACAAACACATCATGGGGAGGCGATATGCATCCCAAATCAGAATTGGGGAAGGTATTGGTTGGAGCGGTTTGCCTTGCCAATAAAAACGACACCAATGGAAGTGCAACACCGGATTATCAGGAGACCAATATAACCGAGAATGCGCTTGGAAGAAATGAGGTCGATTTAATGAAATTGGTGATTCGTCCCAGAGATCCAAGTTTAAACCTCAGTGGCGATGTTATTTTGAGAAAGATTTCCGGGGATAATTTAAAAGTTTGGACTTCTCCGGTTAAATTAACCGGTACGAATGTTTCTCTGCCCAGAACAATTCCTACCAGTGATTTACCCGCAACTTTTTATGTAGAAGCTCTTAAACCTAGTAGTTCTATTAGGGACATTGCCTTTGAGGTTGAATTTGCCGGGAATAAAGACCAGGTGAAAGCAACAGCCGTTTGGGTTGATCTGGAAAAAGTGTATCATCAACCGGAAGATATCCCCGATTTTGAGAGTTTAGGGGTAGGAGATTGCCATATGAATCAAATTTCAACCAATCAATCTGCAGATGGAAGTTACTTTGGGTATGGGAATTGGGAGTTTGAAAATGAATCTGAATTAATTCAACGTATGGGGAGTCGAATTTTATTTCATTGGAATATCAGACCCTCAAAAGCTAGAGATTTGATTGAATTAGATGGGACCAGACAACGACAAACAAGAAATTGGAAAATTGATTTAATGGAGCCAGAAGTTCTTCTTCCTGACTGCAAATTCACAACAAATCATGAGGACTTTCCATTTAACCGTACCGAACCTCAGGACAATGAATTACCCAATGATGACAGGTTTAAACCTATGATTTGTGGAGATTTTGATTTGATAACTGAGGATGGCAATTTCTTTACCTACGACCCTCCTTCATTAACCACGAATGGTGAATTTTTATCTCAAAGTTCCTTCCCTATTTTTTGGGGATTTTCAAATGATAAAACCAATTTTCTCGAATGGGTGAGAGCTGCACCAAAGGGATATAACTTCAATCCTTCATTCCAAGGGTCGGGTAAACTACTGGGAAGCAGGGCATCAGTTAAATTTGAATGGGGAGCTGCCAGGTATGCAACAAAGGATAAAAATTTCTTACATGTTAAAGATGATGAAGACCACAGCTTAAATCACATTCGCGTGAATGCAATGGGACCAACAGGTGATCATAACTATTATCCCCTTGATTACACGGTGACCAGCATTGATCATTCGTATCCACTAGCAACCTATATAGCTGCTGTTTTTTGGAATGATGGTGATATTGTTTTTGGCTTGTCCAGAATTGAACCGGATGCTAATGGGGAATGCATGGTTGAGGTTGAAAATCACATTTTTTCTTATCCCGATAATCACGTATTTTTCGATCTTATATTCGATGACCATGAGGTTGAAATAGAAGAAATTAATGCGTTTAACAATTTTCAATTAAATTGGAATACCTTTTATTCTACCAACAAGAAAAATGAATTGAAAATAAATGGTCATTTTACGAATTTGAATCATTAATCCATAAATTTTATCATGAAGTATCTCTATAAGGTATTCAATCTATTAATCTTGGTTTTATTATGCTCAGACTCCCTGTTTTCTCAGTACCTGGATGACAATGGCGAAGTCCTCAATGAAAAGATTATTGAGGAACTCAAAGAGTATCCCGATGGGAGCGCCGAACAAAGATCTCTTGCCGACAGTTTAATAACAGACATACAAATCGAAATAAACCGACATCCTGTATTACAATACAACACTGAGCTAAGAATGGAAGGGTTTTCGACTTTACATCATTTGAAGACCAGGTTAGGTGATTTTACATTTCTCAGAAGAAGTCCTGGGCCTACATGGGAAGAACTTAGAAAATTAGATACTATCTCTAAAGAAGCACTGGAAATAGAGTCGCAAATCGCGCTTCTCAATGACTCCCTCTATGCACTTTACGATCAGTTAATCGAAATTACTCAAAGAGGAGAGGGGGAGACACGGGCCACTAAGGAAAAGGCCGCAATGTTGATCGGAAAATCCCCTTTTCATGACCACCTTGAATACATCTTTGAAAATCACAGAAATTTGGCATTTGGATTGGTGATGGATAGGTTTGGAAATTTGGATATAGATTTTGGAGGTTACAGAAGTGGAATGACGGGTTTGACTAGTCATCTTACTTATCCTGAAAAAAGATTTTACAGTTGGAGGGTCATGCCATTTTTATTAGAGTATTGGGGGGATCCGGATTGGACTGCCGACCTTAATCCCGGTTTTGAAATCGCATTTTTTATTAATTTGACGATAGGTTACAATAAAAGACCCCTTCTTCTTGAATTTATGAGGGCCAATGCCAGGGATCCGGATACTTCGGTTTATGAGAGATTGAGTGAGTTATCTCTGCGATAGATAATATATGATCGAAAAGCAATCTAAACATTATATGATATCTGATACCAATTTGAAGTTGATTAAAAAAAAATATAAAAACAATCAAAAATGAAAGCCATTCTCATAGTATTAGCCACCCTATTCACCTTTCAATTGCAGGCTGCAGATGTAACAGTTACTGCGGAAGATGCCTTTCCACCCACCCTTACCGGCTCCATCAGTGTCGATATTAATCCACAGTTGGGAAATGCACCTTTTGTAATTACAGTCACCAGTCCGCACAGTTCCTTTTCACACTCTGAAAATGTCAGTCAATACAGTTGGAGTCTTGGCAATCTTCCTCCGGGTAAATATTGCGTACAGATCATCAGCAACGATGGTTGTGTCGCCAATGTGTGTATTCGCATCCACCGATGTAATCAAGCGGGGGAAACCATAGCATGTTTGCACACTGCAACTTCATGTTGTGAAGAACAGGTCTTAGTAGCTGGAATCCCCGAGGAGGACAGTGGATTAGGAACCAATACCGAT
>SKYC01000352.1 GCA_007128085.1 Saprospiraceae bacterium
AATTCAAGGTGGATCACTAATGCTGGGTTTTAGATCCGGGGAAAATTGGACTTTCAGGAGTTCCAGTTACCTTCAGGAGTCTGGTCTGCCCCATAATCATTCCATGTCTACAGTCAATTACTTACCCGATACCCTCTATAAATTTGGGTTTGAGTACCACAGCCAATCGGAACAACACTTTTTTATTACAGAAATGGAAGGAGAACGGAGAACCAAAAATTCCTATTTGAATCTTCAACTCCAAACCAGCCTTCCCTCCCAGAAATCCAATCACCGACACTATTATTCCGGTCAAATTTCGGATACCCTGGTCAGTAGGATCAATATGAAAGATGCCTTTTATTTAAACCCTCGAATGGAGTTTACAAAGAAGTTGGTAGATATTGTTTTGGATTTTCGGCATGAGATGGAATATACACAATTTACTGAATTATGGGAAAATGCTAATAAGCGGACCGCAGCACTGAGGAGTCAAAGGGGCGAATTTACGGATCAAATCCACAACAGCCAGTTTAGCGCTGAGTCAAAACTATTATTGAGACAACATTGGGGCGAAGACCATCGATTGTCATGGGGGTTCGCCCATGGACTTTTGGTAAACAACAAGGCCCTGGATATTAAATCCGAGGATGGGCATATGACAGAGGTTGAAAATTCAGAGTCCAATTATCGAACCAATAACATTTACGGCGTTTTTCAGCTTCAAAGGGGGACAGAACGCACCCGTACTTCTTACCGCGGAACTATAAACCTGGGCGTTTCATCCATTCAGTATCTGCAGGATGATTCCGATATTCAGCACAATACCAATCCGTATATGGTCTTGGGACTTGAGTTCAATAAAAACTTCAACCGATGGTCTGGTCTCGCATTGGATTATTCCTTTGCTAATCTCCCTATTAATTCACGCTATTTCGTGCCTAAATACTTTCTTACCCCTAATTATCAGTTTGTAAGGAGTTTTGAAGGCAGAGCCTTTGAAAGGAACCACCAACTATCAATAGCGTATACAAGAAATAGGGTTGACAGACTTTTTAATTTCAATACTTCCATCCGATTGGGGTATCGACCCAATGCGGTCATTCCGGAAATGGAGTATTTTCTCACCCACTCGATTGCCACCAATCGATCCGGCAGCAGCAAGAACCATCAATTGGATTTTAATTGGGAGCAGGACTTTATTTACTCTGATTGGAGCTTGTCGGGAAAATTGGGTACTTTCGGAAATCGGTATTCAAGGAAAATTAACCACCAGGTCGTAGAGTCAAACTTTAGAAACTACTCCAAAGGATTGAAAGCGACATACAGGTCCGGGGGGCTGGAATTGGTTTTGTCAGGTCAACTTAGGTACCTGATTCTTTCGGCGGATCAGGTTTTTCAAAGATCGGAGAATTGGTATTGGAATACCGGGGCAGAAGTCAATTATATTTCGCTTGATGAACGATTCAAATTTGGTTTAAGGGGGAAATATTATGAATACGATAGAGCAGGCAGTAGTTTTGCAGCTTTGGATTTTACAATGGATTTTTTTCCGAGTAAAAAATGGCAAATTCGATTTACAGGACACAATCTATTGAACAATAAAATTTTTCACCTGCGTCGGTTTTCTACGGAGTTTGACTCAAATCAATTGTTCCCATTGCGCCCCCGGTATTTTGCATGCATAATTACTTTTAGGTTTTAGTATCCAATCCATCACCCACTTTTGTTAAAAGATATCGCAGTATCATAAGTCAATTTCCACAGAAGACATCTCGGAACCCGAAGCTTCCATGGAGGTCTTTCCCAATCCGGCCAGCACCTCGGTCACGCTGGTACACGAGTACCCCGGAGAGAAAATACTGCGCATGGTCAATATGTCCGGGTAGCTGGTGGATGAAATACCGCTGCAGGCCGAGCGCAGTACCATCAACCTGAGGGGCATGCAAGCGGGACTGTACATCTTTTCGGTCTACACGCGCGACGGCCGATGGCTGAGCGACAAACGAGTGGTGGTGGAGTGAGGGGAGCCTTAGAGGTTTTTTCAAGATTACTGTACAGCTTTAGCGGGTTTGTAGGCTTGAGGCTTGCCCCGAAAAGTCATTGGGGTGGAGAAGTGACGGTTGTTTCCTGTAGACGGGCATTAAAAAAGGGCACACATTTCTGCGCGCCCTTTTTAAAAATTAAAATGCTATGAAAAAAGCTACCTAATTACCTTAAATCTTGCAATTTTTGCTGCAATTGAGGGCTTTGCTGTATGGCGATACTAATTTCGTTGTATCGCTCCAGGCTCAATCCCATGTCTTCAATTCCATTGGCAATTTCCTCGTTGGCCTCTCTTTGCATGTTGTTGATTTCTTCCTGAGTTTCGGAAAATCTTGACATTTCCTCCTCAGAAGCATCTACTTCTCCACCTGTTTCAGCAGCTTGGCTCAATTCAACGAAACGCTGAATATCAAATTCATTTTCCTCGATGATTTCGATCATCTTGGGTTGAGCCTCCTGGTTTTTCTCCTGAATCATTTCCTGAACATTGACGAACTTTTTCAGTTCTCTGTCAGAAACTTCCTCCATATCGCCACCCATCTGCATTTGTTGTTGCTGTTGGGGCTGTTGTTGTTGTGGGGCTTGTGCAAAAAGGCTTAAAGATAATGCGGACATTACTAATAAGCTGAATAAAATTTTCATAAATGTATGATGTTTTAAGTTAAAAAAATCGATTTAAAAATCGTGTATTATTTGATTTGAATTAGTTTGCTTGAAGTTCCATCAGGCGCTGTTGGTATTCGGGATTTTGACTGATGACCATGCTCATTTCCTGAAACTCTTCCATGGTATATCCGTTTTCCTCCAGTACCTGATCCATTTCCTGTTGCATGGAAGTTCGGATAGTCATCATTTCTGAATTGATTTCTTCCATGGTGTTGACCTGAGCTTCCGTTATTTGATCGCCGGCTCCGGTTTCCATCATTTGCGATAGCTGCTGGTATTCCTCAGTGGTCATACCCTTGTCTTCTATCATGGAAATCAACTGGTTGCTCGCGTCGTTCTGAACTTCTTGAAGTTCCATGTTGAGATCGCTCACTACCATCAGATCCTCGTCCGATAAAACAATGTCTGATTGATTTTGTTGAGGCATTTGCTGATTTTGCGGGGGAGCCTGCTGTTGATCCTGTCCCATTTCCCGTTGCTCAGTCTCTGAAGTTTCGTAATCCGAAGAGGACTGACATGCACTGAAAAACAAGGCTCCGGAGAACAAAACTGAAAATAAAATTACTAAATTACGCATAAAAATTGATTGTGATTAATGGTTAGTCTTTAGATTATTTACGAGCCTAAAACGGAAAAAATGTGAATGTATTTCAATTAACACAATGAATAATTCTGAATTCGAGTTAAAAATCTTTAATTTTCAGAAAAAAATATTGCGTTTTCAGCTTTTTTAGGCATTCTTAATTTTGTCCGACAGCTTTTGTTTAATGGGTTCTTTTGTAAAACTGTGTTTGATGGCTTCTATATTGCAATGGAAAAACTCCGCTTTTTTCCAATTGAAGTGTTTCTGCAGAAGCTTGTACTCCCTGCTCAGGTCTACATTTGAAATGGTTCTCCCGTCCGTATTGATGCTCAGGGATACGCCTCCCCGGTACAGCCGATTCACCGGATGATCGTCCAAAGAAGGAACGGTGCCGGTCAATACATTGCTGGTGGGGCAAACTTCCAGATGAATATCTTCGCTCAGGATCAATGCCATCGTTTCGGGGTTTTCGATGGCGCGGACACCGTGGCCAATTCTTTGGATCTTCAACCGTCCTATGGTTTCTTCTACACTTTTATACCCCATGGATTCTCCGGCATGAGCGGTACAAGCAATTCCGGAAGAGTGGCATTTTTCAAAAGCGGCGACGTGCGCGTCAAGTCCGTGAGCGGCTTCATCGCCCGCTATGTCCATTCCAATCACACCTCTGTCTTTAAACGCCCGGCACAAATCGGCCACCTGTAAGCTCATCGACTCACTGTAGTGTCTCAAAGTACAGAGCAACAACCCCAGGTGAATTCCGCTTTCCCGGCTCCCCTTTTCAATGGCTCGACAAACGGTATCAACCACGCGCTCTGCACTCAGGCCTTTCCGCATGTGCTCCAAAGGGGCGAACCGGAGTTCTGCGTAAATGATACCATCTTTTACCAATTGGTCGACCACATCCGCGACTACCCACTGTAGGTGTTTTTCTGATTGCATCAAATCTATGGCGTTTTCTGCCCTGGACAAATAGGTGGTCAGATCCGGACAATTTGCCGGAGCCATAAATTGGGTGCGGTACTGCTCCCGGGATGTTCCCGGCCTGATCTTTTTTACTACCCCATAACTCAGTGAGCAGTCGAGATGAAGGTGCAATTCTACTTTGGGAAGGTCCTGAATTTCCATGAAGAGTCGGCTAAAAAGGGATACAGTTTATAGACAAATAAAGGTGTGTTAGGTTCTCAGATAACAACTTTTGGTTGAGAATTTTATAGGAGACTTTTTTGGCCGGCAGGCCGTTGGGTTGTTCCTTTTTAGTAATCGGTATGGCGCTCCCAATAATTCTGATCTTCTATCTCGTCCAGAATAATCAGGTAATTCTGGTACCTCAACTCACTGATACTCCCCTTTTCTACGGCCTCTTTTACGGCGCATCCCGGTTCGTTGCGGTGAGAACAATTGTTGAATCTGCATCGATCCGATACCTGGAAAAACTCCCGGAAATTGTGCGTGACATCCATGACCTCCAGGTTGTTGTACGATAGTGTTTTGATTCCTGGAGTGTCTATGATGTGGGTGTTTTCGTCCAGCTTGTGCAATTCTGCAAAGGTGGTGGTGTGTTGACCTTTTCCCGTGTAATCCGACAAATCCCCGGTTTTGATATTGAGACCGGATTGAAGGGTATTGAGAAGGGTGGACTTACCCACTCCGGACTGACCGGTCACCAGTGTGGTTTTGCCCTTTAATTTTAATTTGAGTTGATCCGTCTTGATTTTTTTGGTGGCCGAAACGATGAGGCTGTCGTATCCGATCTCGCGGTACAAGCTGCTCAGATATTCCGCTATGAGGAGGTCCTCCTCGGAGTACAAATCGCACTTGTTAAAACAAATCAGAACGGGAATGTCCCGGGGCTCGGTCAACAACAGAAATCGGTCTATAAAGCCCTGTTTGAGTTTGGGCTCAACTACCGTCACAATCAACAGAGCCAGATCGATGTTGGCAGCCATCAAATGCAGATGGTGTTTTTGTCTGGGCGATTGTCTGACAACGAAGTTTTTCCGCTCGAGTATATTGATAATCATACCGGTATTCTCCGCGGTATCGATGTTCATTTCTACCCAGTCACCCACGGCCACCGGGTTGGTGAGTTTTTTTCCACCCAGTCTGAACTTACCCCTTATTCGTGCCTGAATGGTTTCACCGGTCTTTGGAAGTTCCACCTGGTACCAACTGCCCGTTGACTTTACGACTCTTCCGGTGGCTTTTGTTTCCTTACTCATCTTTTGTTAATTTGTGGACGTACAGCTAAACAGCTATGACTTCCCGTCTTATTTCTACATCGGTTTCATTGGTTGTATTGCGCGGGTTCAACCATCTGAATCCGCAAGATATCCAATTACAAAAAAACCGACCACTTATCCGCCGGGGTTTTTTTAAATTCCCCGGGGCGATAAACCATAACCCGAATGTTTTCTCTCCAGAAAATCGCCCAGTGTATTCATGGTAAAAATTACAATAAAAAGGGCAAGTCCTGGAAATACGGCCAGCCACCAGGCGGAAAAGTGTTTTCGCGCTTCGTTGAGCATAGAACCCCAGCTCACCTGATCCACCGCCAGACCCAAGCCCAGGAAGGACAAGGTGGCTTCAGCCAAAATGGCCGACCCGATCCCGAATGCACACAATACCACAATCGGAGCTCTTGCATTGGGTAAAATTTCAGAAAAAATAATTTTTAGGTCGCTCTGGCGCTGGAGTCTGGCCGCACCGACAAACTCTCTTTCTCGCAGACTCAGAAATTCGGCCCGGGTGTACCTTGCAAAGGAAGGCCACATCAGGAAGGCGAGAATCAAAGAAATCTGAACAATTCCCGACGGCCCCATAATGGCGATCAGGGCGAGTAGAATAAAAAGAGAGGGCAGAGACCGGAAAATTTCTATTGCTCTCAACACCATCAGATCGAGAGGTATGTAAAATCCGCGTTTTTCTTTTTTGCCGGAGCTTCTGTCGGTTCTGGTTTTCAGCCAAAGTGATCGGCCGGTCATCGCGGCGATGAGTAGAATAAAGAGTAAGAAGAGGTGGGAAAAGGCCATGCCTCCGTCCAGGGCTAAAAAGGTCGCGTACAGGCCTATTGCGAAAAAGAAAAGCAGCAAAACGGCGGACCACGCACCCATGCGCAAGCGCCTGTCCCCGTAATAGCCGGCAAATGCACCCAGAACAATTCCCAAAAAAGCAGCGATAAAAACGGATAAAAACCCGATGACGAGAGCGAGTCGGCTACCGTGGATTAAACCGGACAATACATCTCTTCCAAGCGCATCGGTACCCAGCCAATGCCTCTCTTTGGTCGATGCGGTGTTTTGTTCTCCAAAAGGACTTTTGTAGCCGGCATTTTTACGATCGATGGATTGGGGACTGTAGGGAACAGGTGGCATTACCACCGACTCCATTTTTCCCATGAGTGGAATGTATTTCAGGCGTGCAGAAGATCCTCCACTGAATTTATTCCAGCTTTCTTCCAGGGCGGGAAAGTACCGCTGGCCGTCAATGGTACAGCTGAGTGGGAGGTCATTGGCGATCTGGTCGGCAAAAATGGCCGTAAATATCCAGATGGCCAGCACCCATTTTAGGACAGGTGACACCGAGCTCAGGGCCTTCTTATTCAAAAGACCGGGCCATTTTTTTCGTATGCGGTGAAACGATTCAATCATAGTGAACCCTTGGGTCGTTTTTTACGTACAATAAGTCAGCCAACAATTGCCCCGCTATGGTGAGTATACCACCCAGCATCAAAACGGCGTATACGGTATTCCAATCCTGGCCAAAAATGGAATCCCACATCAAGCGTCCCATTCCCGGGATATTGAAAATAACCTCAATGACAAGTGATCCGGATATCAATGCCGGCAAGACAGCACCGAGAAGAGTGATCATGGGAAAAAGTGCATTGGGAAAAAGATGATGCCAAAGGGTTTTAAAATCTGTGTTTCCGCGCGCTTTGGACATCAGTATGTAGGTTTTGAATTTTTCCCGAACGGCCGATTGTTCCATCTGCCGGGCAATGAAAGCCATTCCGTTGAGTGAGAGGCATATGACGGGCAGTGCAAAATATCCGATGGAAGCCCAAAGGCCTCCTGTCCCGCTATCTTGTAGCATGAGTGCAGCGGGCGAGGGAAAAATATGGGTCCAGCTGCCGTAGTCCGGACTCGTGAAAAATATGAGCAAGAGTGTTGCGAGCCAAAACAAGGGGGTGGAATACAGGCCGTAAACCAGTGTTCGAAGGCTGTTTTTCAGGTATTTTTTTTCCGATACCGCCAAAAACAATCCGAGGGGTATGCCCGGAATAAAGGTCAGCAAAATGCTCCAGAGGGACAACCAGAGTGTGTAACCCAAAGCGCTGTATATTCTAGTTCCCACGGGACTGCCATCCCTGAGTGAATACCCCCAGTTTCCCCTCAGAACATCGGAAATCCAGCGGTGGTATTGGTTGTTGGTCCCGTGCCAATAGAACTTCGGCCACCACCAAAAGCTGCCTTTTTCGACCTGGATGAGGTCCTCAATGGACGACAATAGCCTTTCCCGATGGTCTGTCGAAACGCAACCGTCCGGTTCTTGGGAAGTTTCTAAAAGCCGGTGCATTTCGCGGAGATTTTCAATTTCATGAGCAGAGCGGTACAGGCGTTCGAATCTGTTTAGATTTTCTCCGGAAATGCAAGCCGTATCGCCCAATCGCTGCATGTCCCGTATAAATGAGGAAGTCAATCGGTGATACTCCATGACTCCTTCTGCCCGACCCGTTAAGTACATCAGGGATTTTAAGCTTGCCCGAAGGGAACCATCGCTGATTTCACGCAGCTTAGGGTCGAGGGCCGTCGGTTGTATGGAAAAGTAAAAAAGGGGAAGGTGAAGACCCAGATGGCGGTAGGTTCGATCGTACTGGCCGGCTATGGGCCCTTCGTCCGGTAGCTCGTAATCCGTCTCTATGGCGCCGGTAAGTCGCTCGGCGGGGTCCCCGGGCATCCATTTGCTGAGAGTAAATACGATCACCGAAAGGAGAAACAAGGTCGGTACACTCAGCAATAACCTTTTGATTATGTATTTTCTCATCAGTGAATTTTAGTCGTATTCAGCTGTTCTCGCTAACGGCTTATTCCTTCATGCGCGCGCTGCGTTCAAAATAACCGGGTCTCAGCGCAGAAACGGTCAGATCTATTTTGTTGCTGACCACCAGGCGTTCTTGAGGAGCCACTAAAAACACGACCGGCTGGTCTTTGTAAATAAGTTCCTGAACCCTGTGGTACAGTTCTTCAAGACGGTCTTCGTCTCTTTCGGTTCGAATTTGAGCGATTAATTCATCGGCTTCCGGGTTTGAATATCCGGCCACATTGTTTCCGCCGGGGCGATTGGAATGGCTGTGCCAGTTCTGATACAGGTCGGTTCTCAGCAGGTTTTGCCGCAGAACCAGGGGACTGATGTCGTAATTTTTATTGTGCATATCCTGCCTGATGAGTCGAAACTCCCTTCGGTTGATATTGACCGGAATGCCCAGCTTTTCAGCGGATTCCTTAAAAAGCACCGCTATCTGCTGTCCGAGTTCGCCGGAGGAAACGTCGAAATCAATCCTGAGTTCTGTTTTTTCCCCATTGCGGATGCGGTCGGGAATGCCGTTGTTGTCGCTGTCCTCCCAGCC
>SKYC01000336.1 GCA_007128085.1 Saprospiraceae bacterium
GTAATGATGAAATGCTTTTGAGAAAATAATTGTAAAGAATAAAAATAAATAGATGCAAACCTTTTCATTTGCTACCGGCGAGCGCAAATTTTTCGGAATTTGCATGATCATTGGAGTCATAAGTTTATTGATTACGTTTATTACCGACGACCCATTGAACAGTAGATTTTGGAGTAACCTATTGATAAACGGAAGCCTTTTTACCGGCATCGCTTTTATCAGTCTGTTTTTGTACGCCGCTAAAATTATTGCCTATTCCGGTTGGCATACGCAGTTCAAAAGAGTGCTCGAGTCATTTTCCCAATTTCTGGGAGTGGGTCTGGTCATTATGATCATCCTCGGCCTCGGGACCGTTTTTGGTTTCCACAGCCTGTACGAGTGGAACAACGAAGAGCTCGTAGCTACTGATCCCATTATCCAGGGAAAGAGTCCATTCCTCAACTGGCAGTGGTATATGTTTGCCACCATAGTCTTTGGAGGATCGTGGTTTTTTGTTGCACGTCAGTTGAGGAGTTTGTCGCTTAAAGAGGATAGAGAAGGCGATCTCTCCTTTAGAATTCACAAGAGAATGAGGATCTGGGCCGCCATCATGCTGCCCCTGGGAGGTTTTACCTCTGCAGCAGCGATATGGTTGTGGTTGATGTCACTGGATGCCCACTGGTACAGTACGCTGTACGGCTGGTATACTGGTGCGAGCTGGATGGTCATAGCGGTTGCCCTGATGATTCTCTGTATTATTTATTTAAAATCGAGAGGATACTATCCAAAAGTAACCAGCGATCACTTGCACGATATGGGTAAATACCTTTTTGCTTTCAGTATTTTTTGGGCTTACTTGTGGTTTTCACAATACATGTTGATTTGGTACGCCAATATCGGAGAGGAGACCATTTATTTTAGAAACAGGATGGATAACTATCCGGTACTGTTTTACGCCAATGTTCTGATCAATTTTGTACTTCCGTTTTTGGTTTTACTGAGAAATGACACAAAACGCAAGAACGGAACCTTGATTTTTGTGTCTATAGCTGTAATAATCGGTCATTACATTGACTTCTTTTTAATGGTTAAACCGGGAGTTCACTACACGACCAATAAGATTTTGGCCATGACAGGAGGACCTGAAGCAACGGCGGAATTGAGTAGGTTAACGATACCCGGATTTTTGGAGTTGGGTACATTTATCGGTTTTATTGGCTTGTTCGGCTATATGGTGTTTACCTCTCTGAGCAAGGCACCACTGGTACCGGAAAAAGACCCCTATTTGGAAGAGAGTGTCCATCACCATGTGGTTTGATAAACAGGGGTATAGAGAAGAGATAGATTGCACAGATAATAATTTGTTTGGGTGGATCGACAGGAGAGGATGACAGAACATGAAAACATTATTTAAAATTTTAAAGAATTACTGATGATCATATTACTCACTTTACTTTGCCTTGCACTATTGGTGATTGTAGTGATTCAAATTGGAAGGGTCAGTGAAATGGCCGGTTTGATTCGGGGAGAAGAGGACGTCCAAAATGACAGCAACTACTGGAACTCCAGGCTGGGGTTGGTCTTTATGGTACTTTTTCTCATCGGATCGGTAGCCTCAGCGATTTACTACAAGAATTACATGCTTGGATACGGACCTCACGAAGCGGCTTCCATGCACGGTATTGCCATGGACAAACTTTTCAATATGACACTGTTTTTCACAGGTGTGGTATTTATTGTCACCCAAATTGTGTTGTTTTGGTTTGCCTATAAATACCGTGGGATCGAAGGAAGAAAGGCACTCCATATTTCCCACGACAACCGACTGGAAATTGTATGGACCGCCATTCCCGCTGTAGTTATGGCCATTCTGGTGGTATTTGGTTTGAATACCTGGAACGAAATTATGCAGGACATCGAACCCGGGGAGGACTATGTAGAATTGGAAATGACCGGCTATCAGTTTGGTTGGATAGCTCGGTATCCCGGTGAAGATGGGGTGCTCGGTTCGAGGGATTACCGGCAAACATCGGGTATCAATCCACTCGGTCAGGTTTGGGAGGATCCCGCCAACCACGATGATATGCATACCAATGAAATAGTGTTGCCTGTGAATAAAAAAGTAAAAGTCAGACTCACGGCACGCGATGTACTTCACAGTTTCTTTCTTCCTCACTTCAGAGTAAAAATGGATTGTGTACCCGGAACACCGACCTTCTTTGTATTTACGCCCACTAAGACCACGGAGGAGTATAGAGAAGAGCTCAGTAAGTATCCCGAATATCAGGTGCGCGAGGATCCCAATGATCCTACCAGCCCCATGTTGTGGGAGACATTTAACTACGAACTGGCCTGTGCAGAACTCTGCGGTACCGGACACGGAAGTATGAGAATGGTGGTCAGGGTGGTAGAAGACTATGAATACAGAGCATGGCTTAGAAACCAATCTTCTTACTACCTCACTTCCATCAGGGGATCGGATCACGATCCGTTTAGAGGGGAGGACCTTGAGATAGATGGAATGGACGATGCCGGAGAACCCGGTGAAATGGAAGAGGAAAGTACAGATGAAACGGATGAAGAGGATGAGTATTTATCAGAAGTATCCGAAGAGGACGATGAAACTGAAACGGAATAAAGGATTGGACGCAAGAACTAATTGATAAAAGATATTGAATCAGTACTCGTATTTTAATTGGTTTTAAAACCAATTTTAATTAACTGTAAATTTTTTTAAAATGGCGCAAACAGAAGTAGCTGTAATGGATGCAACCGATCAACTGATCGAAAAGTACGGTTATGATGATCATTTTCACGATCATCACCATGGGGATAAATACCAGACCAACTTTATTACGCATTATATTTTTAGCATGGATCATAAAATCATCGCCAAACAGTTTTTAACGACTGGTATTTTTTGGGCGATTATTGGAGGTCTTATGTCATTGATATTCAGGTTGCAACTCGGTTTTCCCGAGGAAAATATGGCATGGCTTAAACCCTTCCTCGGAAAGTGGATTGTGTTGAACGATGCTGGCGTAGGGTCGATTTCACCTGAGTTTTATTATGCCATGGTCACCATGCACGGTACCATACTGGTGTTTTTTGTCTTAACGGCCGGATTGAGCGGTACCTTTTCCAATCTGCTCATACCCTTGCAAATAGGCGCCAGAGATATGGCGTCGCCATTTTTGAATATGCTTTCGTACTGGTTCTTTTTCCTGGCCGGGGTCGTTTTGTTTTTCTCTCTTTTTCTGAGTACAGGAGCCTTCTCAGGAGGCTGGGTTGCCTATCCACCCCTCAGCGCATTGCCGCAGGCCTCGTCGGGCAGTGGGGCCGGAATGACGATGTGGCTGCTCAGTTTGACGCTCTTCGTGGTCTCGGTGCTTCTGGGTGGTATCAATTACGTTACGACCATCCTGAACTTGAGAACCCGCGGATTGGGAATGTGGAGATTGCCACTGACCATTTGGGCCTTTTTGGTGACAGCCATTATTGGTTTGTTGTCCTTCCCGGTATTGGTTTCCGGATTCCTACTTCTGTTTTTTGACCGAAGTGTCGGCACCTCATTTTACCTCAGTGAAATATTTATAGGGGGGCAGGCCCTCGACCACGTCGGGGGTAGTCCGATTTTGTACCAGCATTTATTTTGGTTTCTGGGACACCCGGAAGTTTACATCATCATATTGCCGGCCATGGGTATTGTATCCGAAGTGCTCGCCATACACAGTCGAAAGCCGATTTTTGGTTATAAAGCCATGGTGTTTTCCATTATAGCCATTGGATTTTTATCCTTTTTGGTTTGGGCGCACCATATGTTTGTCTCCGGAATCAACCCTTATATGGCCATGATATTTGTGTTGTTTACACTGATTATCGCCGTTCCATCGGCCGTTAAGGTTTTCAACTGGTTGGCTACACTGTACGGGGGAAGTATACGGTTTAATTCTGCCAATCTGTTTGCCATTGGATTTGTATCCATGTTTATTTCCGGTGGATTGACCGGTATATTTTTGGGCAACTCTGCCATAGATATTCAATTGCACGACACTTACTTTGTCGTTGCACACTTTCACATCGTAATGGGGGTAGCAGCCTTTTTCGGTACCTTTGCGGGCGTCTATCACTGGTTTCCCAAGATGTACGGCCGATTTATGAATGAATTCCTGGGCAAGCTCCATTTCTGGAGTACTTTGATTGGTGCATACCTCATTTTCTGGCCCATGCATTACCTGGGAATTGCGGGTGTGCCGAGGAGGTATTACAGTTTTGATTCCTTCGAAACATTTTCGCATTTCAGTGGAATGAACCAGTTTATTACGGTTGCCGCTATTTTGGTTTTTGTAGCACAATTGGTTTTTGTGATTAATTTCTTCTACAGTATTTGGTACGGTAGGAAGATGAAAGTGAAAAACCCTTATGGTGCTACTTCCCTGGAATGGACAACACCCATTAAACCGGGACACGGTAACTGGCCGGGCAAAATACCCACGGTTCATCGTTGGGCCTATGATTACTCCAAGGGAGAGCGAGATTTTATTTCTCAAATAGAGCCCTTGAGTGAACAGGAGAAAAAGGATTCCATTCATCATTAATGATGTTTTGAAATAAGTTAAATCAGACTGAAAAATAGTTAAGTGAAAAAGCCAAGTACAGTAACAGAGAGCTTGAGTATCAACCGCGACAATTTATTTGTCAAGGATCTGATGTTGTTGTTTAAATTCAGACTTTCATTTGTCGTCGTACTCTCATCTGTTTTTGCATACATGATTGCCGCACCCAATTTAACTTTTGCAGGACTTGCTCTGCTTTGGGTTGGTGGATTTTGTGTAACGGCTGCTGCCAATGCATTGAATCAGATTCTCGAAAGGGAATACGACATTCAAATGGTGAGGACAGCAGGCAGACCTGTTGCCGCTGGCAGGATGACGGTATCCACCGCATTGATAAGTGCGGGTATGTTGTCACTTGTCGGGTTGGTGATATTGTCGGCATTCAACCCCATTACCGGATTTTTGGGGATGGTAGCGTTGATCAGTTACGCTTTTTTGTATACACCGCTCAAGCGGGTGACTCCCTTTGCGGTGGTTGTCGGTGCTTTTCCAGGTGCATTGCCGGTTATTATTGGCGTGACCGCTGCTGTGGGCGAAATAACGACCCTTGCCATCGCTTTATTCGGCATTCAGTTTTTATGGCAATTTGCGCATTTTTGGGCCATTGCCTGGCTGGCTGATGAAGATTACAAAAAGGCGGGATTTGTATTGTTGCCGAGTAAATCGGGAAAGAAGGACTCCTCCGTTGGACTTCATTCTTTCGTGTATTCAGTTTTACTGTTGCCTTTTTCTTTTTTGCCTTGGGTCTTTGGGTATTGTAGTATCACGGCTGCTTTTTTTGCAGCTATTCTCGCGGCCTGGTATTGTTATATGGGCTGGCAGTTTTATAAAAAAAGTGACGATCAATCAGCCAGAAAGTTGATGTTTGCCTCTTTTTTGTATTTGCCATTGGTTTTGATGGTGTATTTTTTTGACACAATATGGTTGGTTCTATGAGCAATATAACTGAAAACTCAAAAGCAAGGGGATTGGAACCCGCTGTTTTCGGCCTCTGGGTGGGGATTGGAAGCATCGTAATGATGTTTGCGGCCTTTACCAGCGCCTATATTGTGAGACAGGCTCAGGGAAACTGGTTGGAATTCCGATTGCCGGAATGGTTCTTTTACTCAACCCTGATTATTTTGCTCAGTAGTTTGACCATTCACTACGCTTATAAATTTTATTTAAAAGGAAATACGCTTAGGTATCGACAATTGTACCTTCTCACTTTTATTTTAGGGTTGGGGTTTGTGATTACCCAGTATCTGGGTTGGACTGCCATGCATGCCGGTGGGGTAGAGCTCACCGGGAACCCATCCGGTTCTTTTGTGTACGTTATTTCCGGGGTTCACGCCTTGCACGTACTAGGGGGGCTTTCTGCACTTGCTGTGGGGGTTTTGATGATGGCTGTTTTGCCACATCGCGTTACTCCCCGGAGAAAAACCCGCTTTAAAATGATGGTACATTACTGGCACTTTGTCGATATACTTTGGATATACTTATTGCTATTTTTTATGTTTCAATAACTTTTGACAGTAGAAAATTTTTAACTCGATGTCTGCAGAAACAAGTACAAAAGATTTAGAGACCGAACAGGAACAGGTCTCATGGGAAGGGGGGAGTAAACCCTTTAAGGCGAGTTACGGCAAATTGATGATGTGGTATTTTATCATGTCGGATGCCTTTACTTTTGCCGGATTTTTAATTGCCTATGGTGCATTGCGGTTCAGTGTGCCGACCTGGCCGGAACCCGACTTTGTTTTTCAGAGTTTTCCCGGGGGACTGCACAATATGCCACTGATCTTCGTTACATTGATGACTTTTGTTCTGATTGCCAGTTCTGCCACCATGGTAAGAGCGGTTCAGGAAGGTCAGCGGGAGAACAAAAAAGGAGTGGTTTTCTGGTTGTTGATGACCATTTTGGGTGGAGCGACCTTCCTGGGATGTCAGGCATGGGAGTGGCACACACTTATTGTTAAAGAACACATGACTCTCAGTGAAAATCCCTTTGGGAGACATATTGAGGCGGGGACCTATCTCGAGGGAGATGGGTACGATATTGAGGCGGGAGATACCTTTCAGCCCGGAGACTTTTACCTCATTCACAAGGTGGACGGGGAGTGGAATCCAGTCGCCTACCAAAATGAACACGGTGATGTAAAATTACAGTCTTTTGGTCCGCCGGCCTTTGGGTCTCTCTTTTACTTTATTACCGGTTTCCACGGGTTTCACGTACTCACCGGATTGATTATATTGCTGATTGTCGCAATCAATGCCGCAGGTGGAGTATACGTCAAGCGAAGGAACGGATATGAAATGGTTGAAAAAGTAGGACTTTACTGGCACTTCGTGGATTTGGTCTGGGTATTTGTGTTTTTGGTATTTTATCTTTTGTAACAGTAGAAAAGAAATAACATGGGAAATATTAGCTATGAACAAGCGAAACGCACGGTACTGAGAGGTTTGATTTTGTTGGCCCTCGTAACCGTTGCGGAAGTATTTATCGCCCTTCTCGGGAAGGGGTACATCATTCCCGGGTTTTACCTGCCGACCTGGTTGGTTTATTTGGCGATGATAGGTCTGAGTTTGTACAAGGCCTATTTTATTATGGGAGAATTCATGCACCTTAAATACGAAGTCAAGGGATTGGTCTCCAGTATATTACTGCCTTTCTTATTGCTGGTTTGGGGTATCATTGCATTCCTTTGGGATGGGACATACTGGTATCAGCAGAGGGAAGAGTATCGGACAGAATTTCAAAAAGAAAGGGAAGGTCATTTATTGGAAGAACACGAATTGGAGGACAGACTCAGGATGTTGGATTGATTGGATGCGGAAGTATTTATTGAATTGTCCAGGCTGTGTTCAACTTGTTTTGCGCCTGTATTGTTTAGGTGTAAATAATGGAAGAGCGGTATGAAAAAGTCAGGTTTCAGGTTGTTGGTGGTCTTACTCATTTTGTTGATTTTTCCATTCATTTCATGGTATTATCTACGATCGGGATTGGATTACAGAATGGATGCCATTTCCGAATTTGAGGAATTTGGACAATTCAGTTGGATTGATTCTTACGACGAAAGAGGAAGGTATATTTCTGCCTCCCGTTTTGACCAAAAATATATTGTAGCCGGTGTGGCTCCGTTGGATGATGAAGACCTGAATTTATTCAGCTCTCGCTTTGTTGGCATTATTGAACAGTTCAGTAGCCGGGATGAGGTGTTGTATTTGAATATTTTTAACCGGGAGGTATCCAACAGCTCAGAATTCGCTAATCAATTGTACGACGCTTATCGCGGAACCAACCTGAATCATATTGTGGTTGGATTTTCAAATGAAGAAATCGATGGTTTATTGAACAACTGGGCCGCTCAATCCGGCCTGGATGAATCGCAATTGCGGCAAAAGCTGTATTTGATTGATGAAAATGGGACGGTGATTCAGTATTACAATTTTTACGAAGAAGATCGGATTGGAAGGCTTATTGAGCACCTTTCTATGCAGTTTACAGCATCTCAGAACAGGAGAGACTATTCCGATGCCATCAGAAAGAGACTTTAAACTGAAGGAATAAAAATTTAGATAGATGGATATGAAACCCAATCCGGTACTGGAGAAAAAACTGAACAAACTGGCTATAGTACTGACAGTTATTGTACTCCTGGTCGTGGTGTTCATGCGTAAAATTCATTTAGATTTCGGAATTGATTTTACATTCTTACCGCCTTTTCACACGTCATTGAATGCCCTTACTGCAGTCGTTTTGGTGGTGGCATTTGTGTATATAAAAAATGGAGCCATTGAGAAACACAGGAAAGCCATGTACACTGCAATGGTACTGTCTGCGCTCTTTTTGCTGTCCTATGTTCTCTACCACATTACGACTCCGCCCACTCTATACGGAGGCGAGGGTTTTTGGCGCTATGTTTATTTTTTCTTCCTAATTACACATGTGGTTCTTGCGGCTGTTATTTTGCCATTTATTCTGCTCACTTTTATCCGGGCCTATACCGGTCATTTTGAAAGGCATAAAAAAATGGCGCGGTGGGTTTTCCCCATTTGGTTGTACGTAGCGATTACCGGACCCATTTGTTACCTGATGTTGTATCCGTATTATTGATTTTTATGCTACATTTCTTAAATTAGGATAGTTTTTAATTGTCATTTAGATATTTAACTTATTGGCGAACTACTTTGATGATTTTATACAAAAGTATATTTTACTTCGTAAAACTAGCCCTTCAATTTAATGAATGAGAAGTTAGACATTGATTTATTTTTGAAATCAAAAAAGTTTTTTAA
>SKYC01000206.1 GCA_007128085.1 Saprospiraceae bacterium
ATTTACTCGCTGGCCGTAGGAGACCTCAACGACGACGGATTTTTGGACATTTATGCCAGCTATGGCTCCGGTCTTAACAATCCGGGTGATATAGATGACGCTGTCTGGATCAACCGTGGAAACGATTATCGCTTCCTCCGGTTCAGAATGCGGGGTACGACTTCCAACCGAGACGGTGTGGGAGCCATCGTTAAAGTGTACAGCCAGCTCGGCACTCAGGTTAGAGAAGTCAGGGCGGGGGAGAGTTACGGAATTCAGCGATCCAATATACTTCACTTCGGAATGGCGGAGGTCGAACGCGCCGATTCCGTAGTAATCCAATGGCCCTCCGGCCAGGTAGATATATACACGGATGTTATTACCGATGAAAAGTACCTGATTACCGAAGGCATATGTCTCCGCTCCCCTTTGGAAATAATTCGCGGTGGAAGCTTATTGCTCTGTGAGAATCCCGCCATTGAACTGAGCGCTCCGGCAGGCGATTACACCTACCTGTGGAACAACGGATCCACGGAGCCTCAAATAGTGGTGACGGAGCCGGGATCTTATCACTTGCAATTGATGGAGGATGACGGATGTATCACACCGGTCAATCCCCTTTACATCAGAGAAGAGGGAGATTTTACTCCTGTTTTTGAAGGGAGCGCAGGCGATTTGAGTTTTTGCTACGGTGATACGCTGGAATTGAGTGTGCGATCCGAAGCTCCGGAAGAAGATCTGATGTGGTCCAATGGTGAACAGGGGAGCCATATAAGTATCGCGCAGCCCGGCGCGTATTTTGTAGAAGTGGTCAATCAATGCGGCGTCTATCGATCAGACACCATTTTAGCTGTCCGGCACCGGGCCGAGCCTCCCGACATAGAGCTGGATTGGGTGACGGAGGACAGCTCTTTTGTGGTGATCGGTAACGGTTCCGTTCTGAACTGGTTTGCTCATCCGGATCAAAGTCAGCCCGACCACATCGGAGAGAGTTGGGAGGTCGATCTGAGCCCGGGACCGAATACATTTTACGCCTCAGAAACTGCTTTTTTTGATGGAGCGGTTCATCGGGTGGGCAGCGAACAATTTGAGGGGAGTTCAAAATACCCTGCCTCCCACATCAATGGCGGTTTGATATTCGATATCATGCGAGATGTGTGGTTGCGTTCCCTTCTCCTGTACTCGGATTACGACGGGCCGAGAGTGATAGAGGTATTTTCATTAGAAGGAGATCTGATAGGCAGGGATACGGTTTTGCTGGAAAATGCCGCTTCCGGTCAACGGGTATTTCTCGACATTTTTTTGCCGGAGGGGCGATCACATCGAATCACGACCAATGCGGATTTCAACGAACAGAGCACAGGTGTGCGAAGTCCGCGTTTATTCAGGTCGAATGAAAATACCGAATTTCCCTATGTACTCGATGGAAAAATCAGCATCAATACTTCGGATATCGGCCCGGGCTTTTACTATTACTTTTACGACTGGGAAATACAGGATGAAGGCCTTTATTGCGAATCGGAAAAAGTGGTTGTTTCGGTTTACTACGATACCACTACCACCGCTACAGCGGATGTTTTACCGGAAGCAGAGACGGGTAAATTCAGTCTTTACCCCAATCCGGCCTCCCGGTTTGTCGATTTGTACAACAACAGCCAGTGCGATGACCTCAGCGATTTTATCCTCACAGATCTTTCGGGCCGATGGATGTCCGCCCGGGTTCACCACCGTGGGGACGGGAAGTACCGTTTAAATCTTGAAAAACTGCCTGCGGGATTTTACATGCTGAGTGCCAATGCATGCGGGCAAAGGCTGAATTTCAACTTCATTAAAGTCCCATAGGCAGAATCCTGAGATGGCCGATCTCACTTCCCTTTAAAAAATCTACCTTAATGGGGGAGTTTGTCCCTCAGTAAACCGTACAGCCACGTGCCGAGCAGAGCACCGATAATGGCAATTCCGATGGCGTAAAAGCCGTAGCCCAAATTTACGAACAAGGGTCCGGGGCAGGCGCCGGTAAGAGCCCAACCGAGACCAAAAAATATGCCTCCCACCAAATACCGGGTCCAGGTTTTTTCTTTGGGATTGAAGGTGATGAGGTTGCCGGAGAAATCTCTCATTTTATACTTTTTTATCAGCCAAACACCCAGTGCTCCCAAAACCACAGCGGTACCTATAATGCCGTACATGTGAAAATCCTGAAACCTGAACATTTCCTGAATCCGAAACCAACTGATGGCTTCAGATTTGGCCATGACGATACCGAAGGCCGTTCCCGCTATAATATATACCAATGCTTTCATTTGTTTAAATTTTTACTGTACCTATGACTGCGGACGAGAAAATTCAAAGTGAAAACTTTATGTCTCTCGTTGTATATCGCAGTCAAGGACTGTTTCTTTTTTTAATTCTTTGCGATAAATTTTGGACGCGTTCATGGAGCTCGCTTGTGTCATTTTGCCCCGCTCACAACGCCCGGTTCTTTTCCATACATGGAAGAGAAATGGAAAAAAGGGTTAAAAAATTAGTGGAAACAACAAATGTGTCATCGCCAGTCCACCGATGAAAAATCCAATGACCGCCACCAGCGACGGTAATTGCAGGTTGCTCAATCCGCTGATGGCGTGTCCGGAGGTGCATCCTCCAGCGTATCGCGCACCAAATCCTATCAGTAATCCACCGATGAACAGAATGAGAAAGCCACTGAGCGTAAAAGCACTTTCCATGCCGTAAATCTCCATGGGTTGTAGCCCCTCCGGTGCTGCAATTCCGAGTTCTGCCAGGTCTTGAATGGTGTTTTCCGAAATTTGAACCGGCTCGCCGGTACTCAGGTATTGGTAGCTAATGAATCCTCCGATAACACTTCCCACGAGAAATAAGAGATTCCATATCTGAGACCTCCAGTTAAAGTCAAAAAAAGAAGCTGTTTTACCGGCACCACATGCAGAGCATAGGGTCCTCAGATTGGAGGAGAAGCCAAAACTCTTTCCCAGAAATATTAGAGCCATCATGATGACGACGATTAAAAAGCCCGATATGTGCCAGGGCCAGGGCTGCATAATCCATTCCATAATTGATTTGCTTTTTTTACTTTAAATGATAAGTGATGATTGGTTTGTATAGATTGTTGATCAGGTTTTCGGCAACAGAACTCTTGAGCAATCTGCCCAGACCCCTCCTTCCTTCCGTACCCACGACAATCAGATCCATATCGTTCATCTGATTGAAATGGGTAATGCCACTACTGACATCCCTGTCGATATGAATATGAACTTCAGCCCGCTTTAGTTCATTTATTTTGGCAAATTCGTTCATTTTCGCCTCAATTTGTTCTTCGGGCTTGTTTTGAGTCATTACGTACAACAGGTGAACGGTGGCGTTGAAACCCGATTCCAGAATTTTGAGTAAAGGCAGTTTTACGGATTCCTGATTCATGAAGTCGTGGACGATCAATATGTCCTTAATGTCGAGATCCGATCGATCGCACATGAGTGAAAGCACGGGTACCTGACTCTGTCTGGCAATGTGCTGGGTTTCCGAACCCGATAACCACCGGCTCAGCCCCTGAGCTCCTTTGGTGCCCATGACAATCAGGTCAAAGTGATTGGTTTCGGCGTACTTGACGATGGTTTTGGTGCGCGGTCCGAATTGGATATGGAAAGCGTCGTTGCTCGCCCTTGCTTCGGCCAGTTGATTCATCTTTTGTCGGGCCGATGAGATGCGTTGGGCCAAAAAGAGGGCGTCCTCTCCCTCCCCGGCAACCGGATTCCCCGCGGCATCAAATTCAGTTTCGCCCCATTCGACTACGTGGAGAAAGTGTATTTCGACCGCTTCAATGGCCTTTAACTTATCTGCAAAAATGGTGGCGAAATCCGACAATTTACTGAAATCTGTTGGAATTAAAATTCGCATAATTTTGGTTTTTAGATTTTTAAATGGAGCTTAGGAAACCACCGGGCCGTCCCAACTCATAATTCCGTTTTTTAAGTGAGCCACATCGGTGTATCCCTTTCGGGTCAACAATTTCGCAGCCACGGCACTTCTGGATCCGGTCCGGCAATAGAGCAGGAGCCGTTGATCTTTGCTGAAGTCGCGGATTCGCTTTTGATAATCGGAGTCGGTAAGGTCGATATTTTTCGCATGGGGCAGATGTCCACTTTCGAACTCTGCGGGTGTTCTCACATCGATTAATACCCCCTCTTTTTGTTTGATTTGCTCTTTAAATTCGTCGCCATTCAGCTCTTTGAATTCCTTGTTTGTCTTGAATAAATTGATCATGGATTTGGTTTTTCTTTTTTAAAAGAACCGGCCTCGGACCCTTTTTGGTTGTGATCCGGCCGGCTTTTTTTGAAACTGAATTGATTCGGATTAAACCAGAGTACTGGGACATACGTATTCGGTTTTGGCTATGGGAGTTTCCTTGAGTTGATCAAATCCCCCTGTAATATCCACTATGTGGTTCAATCCCCTCGCCTTCAGGATAGATGCGGCAATCATAGAGCGATATCCGCCCGCGCAGTGGATGTACGTTTTTTCGCCCCCTGTAAATTTGTCCATTTCACTATTGATGAAGTCCAGTGGAATGTTTTTTGCACCTTGAATGTGCTCGGATTCATATTCTCCCGGCTTCCTGAGATCCACGACTTTGGTTTTGCCTTCCTCGTAGATATGTGCAAACTGATTGGGGGAAATGCTCTCTATTGAATCGCATTCTTTTCCGCTTTGCTTCCAGCTTTTAAATCCCCCTTCCAGATACCCGATGGCATTGTCGTATCCGACCCTGGCCAGACGGGTAACGGCCTCTTCCTCTCTCTGGTCATCAGCGAGTATGAGCAAGGGCTGTTTGAGGTCTGTAATCAAAGCGCCTACCCAGGGAGCAAAATCACCGTCCAGGCCAATATTGATGGAATTGGGTATGTGCCCTTTTGCGAAAACCTGTGGATGGCGCGTGTCCAGTACCAGAGCTTCGTATTCGTTGGCAGCCGATTCAAATTCATTGGCATCCATTTCTTGCAACCCCTTTTCAAAGGCCGTGTCGATGCTGTCGTATCCCATTTTGTTCATCATGGCATTTTTTGGAAAATACTGCGGCGGCGCCATCAGTCCATCGGTCACTTCTTTGACGAAGTCTTCCTTACTCATGCCTTCTCTCAATGCGTAATTCAGTTTTTTCTGATTGCCGATGGTGTCCCAGCGGTCTTCTGATAGATTTTTTCCACAGGCAGACCCCGCACCGTGTCCGGGGTAAATAATTACTTCATCGTCGAGAGGCATAATTTTTTCTCTGAGTGAATCGTACAGGTGTCCGGCCAGATCTTCTCGGCTCAAGTCGGTTTTAACCGCCAGGTCCGGCCTTCCTACATCCCCAATGAATAAAGTATCCCCCGAGAAAATAGCGTGATCGTTGCCCTTTTCGTCTCTGAGCAGAAAAGTGGTCGACTCCATGGTGTGTCCGGGAGTGTGGAGAACGACAATGGTGACATCCCCCAGCTTGAGTTCTTCGCCGTCTTTTGCGATGTGGGCATCGAATTGAGGATCGGCCGTGGGTCCGAAAACAATGGGAGCACCGGTGGCTCTGGCCAAATCGAGGTGGCCCGAGACAAAATCGGCGTGGAAATGGGTCTCCAGTATGTACTTAATGTTCACCCCTTCTTTTTCAGCTTTTTCCACATAGGCGGTATAGTCGCGCAATGGGTCGATGATGGCAGCTTCTCCCTTGCTTTCGATATAGTAAGCACCGTGTGCCAGACATCCCGTATAAATTTGTTCTACTTTCATAATGGTAGTTTTTTGAGTTAAACTAAAGGTTGTGATTAATTTCAATACAAAGATCGGTGAGTGAAAGCTCAGAACTTGTGACAAAAGTCACATTGGGCAAAAAATCCGGGATTGAATGCTCTATAATGGGAATATTTCAGACGTTGAATGAATGCCGAGCCATTGACCACAATCGGAAAATTAGTAGGCAAAAATCCTATTTTTAGTTTATACACTCCATTTGCCAATAATTTTTTGGAGCCTTTTTAAAAAAATGTGCGAAAATCGGCCTGTTTTTCAACGAGTTGTGAATGAGGGGGTAAAAAAAAGGGAGAAGTTTGCTTGTTTTATAAATACATTAGAACTACCTTTGCACTCGCTTAAAATAATAGTACTTAACACTTAAATTCATAAGCCGTGACTAAATTGAGTTACAAAACCAAGTCGATGCGAAAAGAAGACGTCACCCGCAACTGGTATGTGGTTGATGCCGATGGGGAAACCGTAGGACGGTTGTGCTCCAGAATCGCA
The DNA here is from genome assembly GCA_007128085.1 of Saprospiraceae bacterium. Lineage (GTDB taxonomy): Bacteria > Bacteroidota > Bacteroidia > Chitinophagales > Saprospiraceae > PWJY01. The sequence continues at coordinate 6,268 of SKYC01000206.1, forward strand.
CATGTATTGAAAGGAAAACACAAAGCTTGTTATACCCCGCACGTTGATTGCGGCGATTGTGTAATTGTTTTAAATGCCGATAAAGTTCGCTTTACCGGAAATAAATTAAACGCAAAAGAGTATTTGTCTTTTTCAGGTTATCCCGGAGGGCAAAAAAGTATAACAGCCAAGGCGTTGATGGCCAAACATCCCGAGCGCATAATTGAAAAGGCGGTAAAGGGTATGTTGCCAAAAAACAGCCTGGGAAGAAGTATGTTTACTAAATTATTTGTCTACACAGGTACTGAGCATCCCCATCAGGCTCAAAAGCCGGAACCATTTAAATTTTAATAACTATGGAAATGATCAATGCATTAGGCAGAAGAAAGGCTTCAATAGCGAGAATCTATCTGCGAAATGGAGAAGGGAATATAAAAATCAACGGGAAGTCTGTTGCCGATTACTTCCCTCAAATTCACATAAGAGACAGAGTTACGGAACCTTTTGAAGTGGCCAATATTGAAAACACCTTCGATATTGCCATCAATGTCAAGGGTGGAGGATTCAAGGGTCAGGCCGAAGCGATTCGCCTTGGCATCGCCAGAGCACTGGTGAAAATTAACGAAGACTTCAAGAGTCCATTGAAAAGCAAAAAATTGCTGACCAGAGATGCCAGAGTGGTGGAGAGAAAGAAGTATGGAAGACCAAAGGCGAGAAAGGCATTCCAGTTCAGCAAGCGTTAATCTATTTCTGTAACTTATTTTTTGAAAACTTCATTAGTCATGAATATACCTAATAACGAAGAATTACTAAAAGCCGGTGTTCACTTTGGACACATGAAGAAAAAGTGGAATCCAAAAATGCAACCCTATATTTTTATGGAGCGCAAGGGGATTCACATTATAGATCTCAACCGTACCCTCGATTCTATGGAAACCGCAGCCGATGCGCTGCGCGGCATTGCCAGATCGGGCAAAAAGATCATGTTTGTCGCTACTAAAAAGCAAGCGAGAGACATCGTCTCCAATGCTGCCAAAAGTGTCGATATGCCCTACGTGACTGACCGTTGGTTGGGGGGGATGATGACCAACTTCTCCACCGTGAGAAGGTCGGTGAAGAAAATGCAAAACATCGACAGAATGCTCTCTGACGGATCTTACTCCAATATTACCAAGAAAGAGAGACTGACGCTGGGCAGAGAACGCGACAAGATCAGAAAGGTACTCGGTGGGGTAGAAGAACTCAACAGATTGCCGGCTGCACTTTTTATCGTGGACATCGTGCATGAACACTTAGCTGTAGCCGAAGCCAATAAACTTGGAATTACTACGATTGGGATGGCAGATACCAATTCCAATCCCGGTGTGGTGGATTATCCCATCCCCGCCAATGACGATTCTTCCAGGTCTATTGAAATAATTACCAATTACCTCACTTCGGCCATTAAAGATGGTCTCAGCGAAAGGAATAAAGCGCGCGAAGAAGTGGCCGCAGGCTAAACCATATTTTTTAATACCTAATAATTATTCATAAATGAGTACAGTGAAAATTTCAGCTCAAGATGTTAAAAAATTGAGAGATATGACCGGCGCTGGTATGATGGATTGTAAAAATGCCCTTACCGAAGCCGAAGGTGATTTTGATACAGCAGTAGATATCCTCCGTAAAAAAGGACAAAAACTTTCAGCCAAAAGAGCGGAAAGAGAGGCCAAAGAAGGTGTGGTGGTTGCTCTGGTCAATGACGCCAAAGACAAAGGTGTGGTCATTCGTCTCAGCTGTGAAACGGATTTTGTCGCCAAAAACGAAGATTTCGTTAGGTTTACCGAAAAAGTGACCCAGTTGGCCATCGATAAAAACCCCGCCTCTAAAGAGGAGTTGCTTCAACTCCCCTACGGAAACATTACCGTTGGAGAAGCCATTACAGAGCAGGTGGGTAAAATCGGTGAAAAAATAGAACTGGCAGAGTACCTCAAAATCGAAGCCCCCCTCGTAGTTTCTTATATCCACCTCGGTAATCGTGCCGGAGTAGCGGTAGGTTTGAACAAAACGGGTGAAGCCGCTGAGGAGGCCGGGAAAATGGTGGCCATGCAAATAGCCGCTATGCGTCCCCTGGCTGTCGATAAAGAAGGTATTTCCAAGGAAACCATCGAAAAAGAAATTGAGATTGGTAAAGAACAGGCCAGAGCAGAAGGCAAACCCGAAGCGATACTTGAAAAAATCGCACTCGGAAAATTGCAAAAGTTCTACAAGGAAGCTACCCTTCTAAACCAGGCCTTCATCAGCGATCAAAAGCAAAGCGTTAAACAGTATTTGCAAGGTGTAGATAAAGAGTTAACTGTCACTGGCTTTTGCCACACAGAAAACGGTTAAATTAAAAAGAGCGAATGATTTTCATTCGCTTTTTTTTTGCTCAATGCCCAGCTGTCGCTTTTAGTGCTCCCCGACAGCCGGACGATGGCCGCTAAATGTGCCGGTCGTTTCTTGTGATTTTTTCAAGGGCAGTGGGCTTGGTTAAAATGAATATGGTGGACCACTGTCGGACCCGGTGATTGATCTTTTGTAGTAGACAATG
>SKYC01000192.1 GCA_007128085.1 Saprospiraceae bacterium
CTCCTCGTCCGTATAGAAAACGACGGAACGATACTGAGTACCTGCATCGGCTCCCTGTCGGTTGAGGGTGGTGGGATCGTGGGTGCTCCAGAAAACTTCCAGAATTTTTTCAGTGGGAATGACTTCCGGGTCGTAAGTAATTTGAACCACTTCGGCATGACCGGTATTTCCACTAACCACTTCCCGGTAGGCCGGATTTTTGATATGGCCGCCCGAAAATCCCGAAACGGCAGATTTTACTCCCCGCAATTCTTGAAAAATGGCCTCTACACACCAAAAGCATCCCGCTCCCAGTGTAATTTGTTCGTAATTGTCCATGTCCGACGTCTTGTTTAAAAATTTCTTCTCCTGTTGAACGATGTTCGATATGCGCTCGTTTTGCGAACAAGCTGTTTGGCATAAGAAAACCATTCCCATTCCACAGATTAAAAACAGCTGCTTAACAGTCGTCATTGTGATGTGTTTAAAGTGTCCGAAGTAGAAACAAAACCGCCGGGCATAAGTTCTTCAAATTTGTGCTGATCCTGTGGGCGATTGTGATTCCAGTAATCAATTCGGGTGGTGCGGTAACGACTGGCTTTGTGAACCACCCTTTCCTGGCGGCTGAAAAACTCTTCCTCCCACGACAATATGCGGTGTGGAAATTCCTCTTCAAAAGCGATTCTCAGTCGGCGGTTTATGGCCGGAATGTACAATTCGTAGCTCATGCCATCCCCGGTCTGCCTCAGGTGGGCGTGGGCCGAGTGCACTTCGGGGCGTGCTATCCGATCCCGCAGATTAAAATTTCCCGCGATGATTTCAAAGGTGTCGGTCGGAAGGTAATCGGGAGCCAGTCTGATGAGCGACCATAGTTCGTCTTCCTGCCATACGCGCTCAAAATTTTTACTCTGATCCCCCTGTCTTTCAAAATAGGAAAAAGAGCGGTGTTCCCATTGTTGTCCCCGGAGGTTCCACTGTGCGTAATATTGACCGCACCACTCCATGGCACCGGACGATATTTTAATGGCCCGACCCGAATTTTGTCCCTCTATCGGAGAAAAAACCGAAGACATTTTACTGTAGGGATATATACCGGTCTGAAACTCTTTGGTTTTAATCATCTTGAAAATCGTCAGAGTTTCCTGACCCTCCACGTCTTCCATGTCCGGTTTTACCTGTTTTTCGGGATCGAATTCCTCGGTGACAAAAATCAGTGTAACGGTGCCGGGGTAGGTGGTTCCGTATTGTCCTTGTTCCAGCTTATAGGTCGTAATTTCCGCCTGGCCCGAAAACCAATAATCGGAAAAAGGACCATCGGTTTGTATTTCAATAGGCGGGTCTGCTTTCCCCTTGCAATTAGAAAAGAGAATGGGGGTAATGACTGCAAAAAAAACGAAAAAAAAGTGTACCTTCATAGGTCGGATGAATTTGATAATGGCTCTAAAGATAAAAAACAAAATGCCATTTTCAAAGTTTTATTCCAGCGATCATTTATTTGTAAACATTGAGGTTTAGGCGGAGGCGAGAAAAATAATTGAATAAGATTGAATCAACAGGGCTGGACATTTCTGGATGATTTTGGCGGGCAGCACAAGGTGGGCATCTACCATGCGCCCGGCAGTGGGAATTTGATGATCTATTGCAATTCCAAAATAGTTCTCATCGATTTTCTGGTGCGTGAACCCAAGGACTATTCTTTTTTTATCAATGAGGAATTTTGCGAGATAAAAGTGGAAAAAGATGAAAATGAAGACTTCAGCTACCGCTTTCAGGTCAATAAAAGGGTGGACACTCCACTGAACCGATTGAGAGAATCCAGAGAAAAAAGGTACCTGACCTATGCGTTAATTTCCATATTCTTATTTATTTTGTTCCTCGTAGTGATCGTGTATTTATTCTACAGATAAAATTCAGATTTTTGGAGAAGTTAGATTTGTACGTGGAAAGCGTATTGTTTGCAGCGAGAGAACCGGTGAGTTTTGACCAATTGCACAAATTGCTGACCTCTCAATTGGAGTGGGCAGTAGATCAACAGCAGTTGCGCGAATCCCTGACGAGGATTACTGAAAAATATCAAAGCGACCGGTTCCCCTTTGAGATCATTTCCATGAATCACGGTTACGTATTCATGTCCAAACCCGAGTTCCATCCGCTGATCGCAGAATACCTGAAGTTGAGTTCGGGAAAAAAACTGACCAAAACAGCCATGGAAACACTCGCCATTGTGGCCTATAAACAACCCGTTACCCGGGTGGAAATCAGCAATATAAGGGGGGTGAATGCCGACTATATCATTCAAAAATTACTCGAAAAAGACCTGATTGCCATTGCCGGCAGATCCGAAGAGGTGGGCAGGCCTTTATTGTACAAAACTTCTGAACGCTTTTTGGAGTATTTTGGTTTAAAGGACATAAGCGAGTTGCCAAAACTCAGAGAAATCCTTACTGAGGGCGAGAGCGAAGCGGGTGAGCACGCACCTATTGAAGGAGTGCCAATTGAACAAAAATTGACCAATGAATCATCAAATGGAGACCACAGAAGAGAAACCACTGATCAATAAAATTGCGCAGAGCGGTTTGATTACCATAGATCTTGAAAAGTTTTACCCCGCGGAAGAGTGGGTTGAGATCGATCTGGCGGACTACCTTTTTAAAGGATTGATTCTGAAAGAAAAAGAATTCAGAGAAAAGGTGAGAAACAGCCCGTGGGAAGAGATGCATGGGAAAATACTGCGGGTGTTTTGTTCGACCGACGCCATTGTTCCTCCCTGGGCTTATATGCTGATCGGCAAGCATGCCATGCCGGGGGTTCGCTATATAGGTTATGGAGACAGAGACTCCATTTTATCTGCCGTCATCAAAGAAAATCTGGAACAGAATTTGAAGGAAGAACAATACGCGGACAAGAGAATTCTCGTCAAGGGGTGTTCCACCAAACAGATACCCAGGGATGTGTATTTCTCCATTACTGAACGGCTGCTGCCTTACTGTAAATCCTTGATGTACGGTGAGGCTTGTTCCAATGTACCCATCTTCAAACAGCCCGTTAGCAGAAGGAGAAACTGAGTTGAGTTAGACAGTCCGCAGATCAGAAAATATTTTTTTTAAAAAAATTAAAACGCCAAAGTCATGAACAGGGGACTGACCATATTCAACATCGCACTGAGTTCAGTGCTGATCATTTTTATCCTCTCCTCCTATTTGACCGATGATAAGCCATCGATCAATTCGCAAAAACTTCTGGAAAAGGAAGAGGGATCTATTCACATTGCACAGAACATCCGATCTGTTCAGATAAAAGACGATTACTATTTTGCCGGAGAAAGGGTTCCGGTGGAAAACTTTGACATTAGAGAGCGTCTTGAGAGGGAGTTGCTGGTCAATACTTACTGGCACTCCAGTACTGCTCTGAACATCAAAATGGCCAATCGCTTCTTTCCGATCATTGAACCGATACTGGAAGAAGAGGGCATACCCGATGATTTTAAATACCTGGCAGTGGCTGAGAGCAATCTTAGAAATGTAACCTCTCCCGCCGGAGCCAAGGGGATATGGCAGTTTTTGGCCAATACGGGACGGGCTTACGGCCTGGAAATCAACTCCGAGGTAGATGAGCGCTATCACTACGAGAAAGCCACTCGCGCTGCCTGCCGCTATCTTAAGGATTACTACGATAAATTGGGGAGCTGGACGCTGGTAGCAGCGGCCTACAACATGGGGGGTCCCAGGTTGGAGCGTTTTTTAAAAGACCAGCGCGCCCTGGATTATTACGACGTAAATCTCTTTGAAGAAACCAACAGATACGTCTTTCGCATTCTGGCGTTCAAAGAAATTATGGAAAACCCCGAGGAATACGGATTTTTTATCTCGCCCGAGAATATGTACCCCCCTTTTGAAGACCTCGAGTTGATTGAAGTCGGTCAACCAATTGCCAATCTCGGCGATTTTGCTGCCGATCACGGTATTTCTTATCGCATGCTGAAGGTCTACAATCCCTGGTTGATTAAAGGTAGCCTGGAAAGTGTCGGCAACACAAATTACCAGATAGCTGTGCCGGTTGAGAGAACCGTTATCGGTGAGGACGGGATTACCGACTAAATCGGCTTATTTTTCAGGCAAAGGTTTTTCAGCGTATTAACCTCAGTTCAATTATTTTCGCGACGCATAATTCATTCCCAATTATTTGCCGCGCCCCCAACTAGCCGTGCCCCCCAACCAATGAATTGGGGATTGGAGGGTTGGCGGACGGCCTGAGCACAACCGCTGTGAACCCGGCAATGGTTTTTTCCAAAAATTATTTGGAATCGGTTTGTTCTTCATCCTCTGCTTCTCCCAGTCTTGCCATTTCGTTGAAGCGATCGAGTCCACACTCCAAAAACGCCCGATAGCGATCCCTGTACGGCATATAGCCCACCGGTTCGTTTAAAACTTCTCCATCGGGAGTGGCCAGAACATAATAGGGTTGAGCATTTCTGTCGAAGTGAATGGCCTGGAAATCCGCCCATTGATTGCCCACATTCCGCATGAGTCGGTTACTGAAAGCCGAAGTATAAGGTTCATCCAGCGGGGTGCGATCATCTACGTAAAGCGAGATCAGGACGTAATCGTCATTGATCATATTGTAGATTCTATCGTCCGACCACACCTGATCTTCCATACGGCGGCAATTCACACATCCGTGACCCGTGAAGTCGATCAATACCGGCTTGTTTTGGCTTTTGGCGTACTTCATTCCCTCCTGAAAATCCTTGAAGCAATTCAGGTTGAGGGGGCAGGTGTTTGGGAAAATATAACTGTGCCCTGCCGGGGGTGCCAATCCACTCAGGAGGTTGGGTGTTACAAATCCCTGAGATTGATCGCTGACCCTGAATCCGAGCGCAAAGTAAATGGATACCAGTATCATCAGACTGGCCAATATTCCGCGGGTAGCGGTAATCTTTTTAACCGGCGAATCGTGCGGAAATTTAATGTAACCCAGGGCGTATAAAGCGAGGCCCATCGAACACATTATCCACAGAGCCAGAAACGCCTCGTAGGGCAGAATTTTCCATCCCATGGTCAAGTCGGCTATGGAGAGGAACTTCAAAGCCAGAGCGATCTCCACAAATCCGAGACTGACTTTTACACTGTTCATCCACCCTCCCGATTTCGGCATGGAGTTTAACCAGCCCGGGAAAGCCGCGAAAAGTGCAAAGGGAAGGGCCAGGGCCAGACTGAATCCAAACATCCCCACCAGAGGACCTACGGGCACCACTCCAAGGAGAGTAGGACCACCCCCGGTAACGGTGGCTACCAAAAGGGTTCCGATGATGGGCCCGGTACAGGAAAAGGAGACCAATGAGAGCGTAAATGCCATGAAAAATATGCCCATTAAACCGCCCTGATCGGCCGCAGAATCGGTTTTGTTGACCCAGGAACTGGGCAGGGTGAGTTCAAAGTAGCCAAAAAAGGAAATGGCAAAAACAATAAATAAAATGGCAAAGATGATATTGAACCAGGCGTTGGTCGCCAACAGATTCAAGGCGTCAGCGCCAAACATACCGGTAATGAACAATCCCATTGCAACGTAGATAATAATGATGGACAAACCGTAAATGATGGCGTTTTTTATCCCCTTGGCTTTGTCCGTACTGCTCTTGGTGAAAAAACTGACAGTGAGGGGAATCATGGGGAAGACACAAGGTGTCAGAATGGCCACCAGGCCACCTAAAAATCCAAAGATAAATACCCACCAGAAACTACTGGTGTCCCTCTTCTCAGTCGTGGTATCTTCGCCGCAGTTGAAGGTGGCGCCGTCGTGATTGAACTCGTAAAACACCGGTGTGCCTTCACCCAGGGTGCTGCGTTGTTCGCCCGCAATTCCATCTTTGTCTGTACTCTTTCCGTCGTCAAAAACGAATTCCCCGGTGGCGGGGTCGAGCGAAAAATCCAGGGCGATGGGTGACAGACACTGAATGTCATCGCAGGCCATGAATTCAATAAAGCCCGCAATTTCCTCACTCTCATCCAAAACCCTCACAGAGATGGTGTATCGGGCATCGTTCATGAGCTTGGTGGCCTCCATTTCAAAAAAGGGATCGTAGCCCGAAAAAATGTTGGACCCCGATTCATCCAGTGGGGTGTGAATTTCGTAATGGGGACCGTCGAAGAGAAAAACCTCTGTTGGCAAGGGGCCGTCGTCCGGATCCATTTTATGAGAATATATCGCCCACTCACCCTCTATGAGGCCGTCAAAAATAAAGGTAAATACCCCATCGCCTTCATCGACTACTTCAGCCGACCACTGCACGGGGTTTACCATTCCCGAGGATTGGCCACCCGAACCGATTTCTGTATCGTCCGATTCACCCAGGTTTATGGATCCGATGGATGAAGGAGCCTCGTCTGTTTCTGTTTGCGCATCTTCGGTTTCTTCCGGTGCGGGCGCACTTCCGTAGCTGCTTATTTCTTTTTCACAAATCACCTCCTGAGAGTAGGACACGCGCTCTCCGTCAATGGCCTCTGCAAGAGAGATTTCAAAGTCTTCGGGCATGGGCGGCAGACAACGGGTGTTGTCGCAGGTCATGAATTCGTGGTAACCGACAATGACTGCATGGGGATTGTCAGAGGTAACAGACTGGATAAATACAGCTCTTTCACTGTACTTCATTAGATTCATTGCAAAAAACTCGTCGTATCCCACTTCGCCATTTCCACACTCCTCTGTTTCTCCTACCCATTGTACGTCATCGTTTTCTTCAAAAATAAAGTGGGTCGGAAGCGGACCGTCGTCCCTTTCAATATGTTGACTGTACATGTACCAGCCGGGATCAATATCGGCTGTAAACACCAAATCGTAAGCGTTTTCCCCGGTTTTAAAAACCTGATGAGAAATAGTTACAGGTTCCAGCATTTGAGCATGGGTAGAAAAAATGCCTCCAAATACCAGCAGGAAGAGAATAGGTAAAATACGTATGGGTTTCATGAAATCACGTTTGTTAGACAAAGCAAAAAAATAACGGTATTTTGCCGGATTCATTACAAATTTACATCAACTTCCGCCGGACTATGGTCTTTTATGAAATTGTTAACCCACGGGGCGTCTGTCGTAAGAGAACAAAAGTGATTCATCCCGCGGGAATTATACCTTCTGTTCGCTTTTGAAAAATGCACTCAGAAGTACCCGGCCATCTTCATTGCCCAGTATGTCTTCTGCAGCTCTTTCGGGATGTGGCATCATCCCAAAGACATTGCCCTCTTTGTTGCAGATACCTGCAATGGAACTCACTGAGCCGTTGAAATTGGAATCATCACTCATATTACCGGAGGCATCGCAATACTGCAGGACTATTTGATTGTTTTTTTCCAGATCTTTCAGACCCTTGGAGTCGATGTAGTACCTGCCGTCGGCATGTGCAACCGGCATTTGCAGGGGCGTTTTTCGGGAGAGCCCTTCGGTCCACTTCACCGCGTTGTTGCAAACTTTTAGGTGTACGTTTTTACTCACAAACAACTGTTTTTTATTTCTGAGTAAAACGCCGGGCAACAAACCCGCTTCGCACAAAATCTGGAAACCATTGCATATCCCATAAACATAGCCTCCGTTTTGGGCGTGTTCAACTACGGCTTTCATCACCGGTGAAAACCTGGCAATGGCTCCTGACCGCAGGTAGTCTCCATAGGAAAATCCTCCCGGAAGTACAATGCAATCCTCTTTGCCAATCCCATTGAGAGATGATTCCTTGTGCCATATTTTAATTGTTTCCAGTCCCAGTACGTCTCCCATGACATGCATCATGTCGTCGTCGCAATTGGAACCCGGAAAGACCACTACCCCTACTTTCATCTGTTTATTTTTATTAATTTAAGCCGACTACATCCGCAGCCGCATTCTGAATACACCATTTTCAGAAGTTGCAAAGATAAAAACTATATGTGGATTGAGCTTTATTCAGCGGCAAATACTGAAAAAGGGAGGGCGCAGAGAATGTCTCACCGCTATGGCGCAGAGCGCGCAAAGGGTCTGCGGTAATTTTCCGGGGCTTCGAGAGCCTCAGCCACCGGAAATTCCTTGCCAGCCTCAACTACCCGCTGCCTGAGGAGGTCCCTGTCAAAGGGTTTTCGAAGACAACAATAAAACGATCACCTAAAACCCGCTGCCTGAGGTTCTCGAAGGCAGCATTAAGAAAGAGAAGAAATCCAAGACAATTATTTAAAGATTCATGAATGAGTCCTCTCAGAATACACATTTCCACATCTAAACTGATGAGTTAATTTTTTGCCATGTAATTAGGTAAAGCGTGTATTTAATTCCTTTCGGGCCTTTTGCTTCTTTCTGAGGATCCCCCCAACGCGTTGGGGGCAGGCTATTCGGTGGTGGAGCCGAAAAGACTCACTTAGTGTTTGAGTATTGTCAATTCTTCCGACTGCTAATATAAAAGCAAAAGCCTGCAAAATACTTTTTATGAAATGAATAGATTTCCACAAGCTATGAACCATCAAAGAATTGGCAAGACGAGTTTAAGTGAGTCCGGCGGAGCCTCCGTTAAATGGATCAGAAAAAGCAAACAGCCCTAGACTTTTTTGGTTACTTTTTGGGGCAATGCCCCCCAATGAATAGGGGACACGCAAAAAGTAACAGATTATCAAATGGGAAACCCTTGAGAAGTAGCAAGAAACATCCCCCTTTTTGGTCGACCGTAGGTAAGCAATGTGGAATATGCCTTCCCCCTCCCCAGTATAATTATGGGGATAAAATTCTGGGGCTTCGAGGGCCTCAGCCACCGGAAACAGCCTCAGCCACCGGAAACAGCCTCAGCCACCGGAAACAGCCTCAGCCACCGGAAATTCC
>SKYC01000234.1 GCA_007128085.1 Saprospiraceae bacterium
ACTCGGCGACATTGCCCACCATATTGTAAAGTCCGTAATCGTTGGGGAAGTACATATACGCATCGACTGTATACATACCACCGTCTTCAATGTAATCTCCCCTGCCGGGTTTGAAATTACCCATCAGGCATCCCTTTGCATTTCTCAAGTTGTACGCACCCCAGGGGTACGGTGCCAACCCTCTTCCTCCTCTGGCTGCGTGCTCCCATTCAAATTCGGTGGGCAGTCTGAAATCCTCAGAGTTGGGCTCGTCTGGTCTGAAAGCATCCCACATAAGGGTTCTCCAGTGAGAAAAGGCTTTGGCCATTTTCCAGTTCACCCCAACCACCGGATAATCATCAAATGCGGGGTGAGAGAAGTAGTTTCTTGTCATGGGCTCATTGTATGAATAAGCGAAATCTCTTATCCAAACCAATGTATCCGGGTATATATTAATGGTCTCTAAATGTACCAAGTCGTTCAAACCTGCATCGCGGTCGTGCGCAGCTCTTTGCCAATCGATCCAGCGGTATTCGTAATTAAACATAGAGACATCGTAAGCTCTTCTCCTGTTTACCGTTTGCGAAGCCGGGACGAACATCGGTTCGAGCATCTCGTCTCTCCAGTCAATTTCAAACTCCCAGTCGAGTCTTTCCTCGCCGAACTCATCGACCCAGAAGTGATCCAAAAGGGTATGGGCGATGGAATCGCGCACCCAGTAGACGAATTGCCGGTATTCGTTGTTTGTGATTTCCGTATCATCCATGTAGAAACCCGGTATAGATACCGTCATATTCCTCTGGATGTGGGTGTTGAAAATATCTTCATCGGACTGGCCGATATGAAGGGTTCCTGAGGGAATATAAACCATTCCGTATGGGTTGATACCCGTCCACGTTGGCCTGTCTTCCACTCCTCTTAGCTGGCCGTCAAAACTGGTTCCACACCCCACGATTAATAGTGCAAGTGCGAAAACTCCGAGATACATAAAACTGCGCGTCATAATTCAAAAATAGTTTTCCTTACGATTAAAATAAAGCTGTTTTAATTAAAAAACGTTTTGTAAATATAGATGGGCGGAATTGTTATCTGAAACTTATGTTTTTAATTTATGAAAACTTTAAGATTTGTTAACTATCCCATATCATCATAAATTCAGAACCACTATCCGATACTGTTACCATCTAAGTTGCTAATTTCGGTCAATTAATTGACTTAACCTACAATTTGGCAATAAAAATTAAATTTAAATCTTCTCACTTCCCGAATCTCGTCCGAAATTAAGCCGTGTTCTTAGATAAACTTTATTTGTTGGTCGATTATTGTATCACTCCAGAAACCGCGGGTTGTAGATAACAGGGGGGCGTTCTCTGCGGGAACTCCATTCTGCAGAACGGTAAGTTATCGTAAATTCATGTGATTGGGCCGAAGGTCGGTAAATATCAGAAAGGCCTATGTCGTAATTGTAGTATACCGTAAAGTTCTCATTGATTCTAAATCCGGCCATGAGGACAATGGCATCGGCATTTCTGCTCCCCAGTCCCCGAAAGCCCAAACCTCCGAAATACTGATTCTGAAAACCAATTTTTCCGTGCAAAAGACTCTGCAATTGTTTGAAGTCGGTATATATATGTAAGGAGGGAATGACATACCAGTCCCCGTCCAGTGGGTAGTAGTAATCTCCGTAGAGTGAAACTTCCGGTTGAATACTGTACCCGAGCGGGTCGTCGGAAAAGTGGCCGGTGGGACTGAGCTGTCTCACAGACAAACCGAACTCCATATTGCCCATCGCATACCAAGCAGACAATCCAAGCACCGGCGCCCAACTGCTGATTTGGTCATTGCCGAGCAGTGGATCGTTGTGGTCGGGCACTTCTTCATCATAGGTGCCTCCCGGTGTTCGCAATCGGGACTGGTCAATAGATTTCTGCTCGCCCCCCAATTGAAGGGCCAGTGCAATGGGGCCGTAGGCCGTTTCTATGCGGTGGGCATAACTCAGGGAAAAGGCCATGGTTTTCTCCAGGCCAATTCTGTCGTTCATAAAATTAAACCCCACGGCACTCACCCCAAAATCCAGGGGCATATATCCGTTGATCAATTGAGTAGAAGGTGCTCCTGGAAAGGCCTTCCACTGATCTCTGTGAACCCCGTTCAAAACCAGTCGGTTCTCAAAAGCTGAAATGGCGGGATTGTATTGAAACTTATTGACGGGCGACATACTGAAGTGTGGCATCTGCTGGGCAAAAACGGACTCTGCTGTCCACCCGAACAACAATAAAAATGGCCACATATATTTCTTAAGCTGCATAATTGGTTCTTATCAAGCACCTCTTTAATAAGGCACTGCTTTACCCCGGATTGTTATTTCTCCCTGACCCACACCTTATTTAATGAAAGAATGATCTCATAAGTTTAATTCCCGGGAACTTTAAGTAAAATAAATCCGGAAAACTCATACGATCTGCCGCCAAACAGAAAAACGGGTTTGCGTCGGTTTTTTACTCTTTACAAACCCATAACTGCGCCGCTCAAAGTTTTATTTTCAATCCGTCGTAAGCCAGGTGAATATTTTCAGGGAGCTCTGATTCCACTTCGCGATAAAAACCCATGGCGTGAGAAACATGGGTAAAGTAGGTGCTTTTGGCACCTATAATTCTCGACATTTCAATTCCCTGCTCCAAATTGAAATGGGAGTGATGGGCCTTTTTTCTCAGCGCATTCAATACCAGCACCTCGCAACCCCTGGCCGCTTCAATTACTTCTTCTTCGATGTAGCGCGCATCGGTAATGTAGACAATGGGCCCGATGCGAAACCCCATAACCGGCCAGTTTCCGTGCATTACCGGAAGGGATAAAACACTGAGATCTCCGACCTCAAACTTCTCCATGGGGTCTATCAGGTGTACCTCGACGGATGGGGCTCCGGGATAAGGATTGGCATCAAATACATAGGGAAATCTCTGTTTCACCTCATTCATTACTCTCGGAGTACCGTAAATATCGATTCCCTTTTTATGCATAAAATTATAAGGCCGGACATCGTCTATACCTACAATGTGATCGTTGTGTTCATGAGTCAGCAAAACCGCATCGATTCGGCGGACTTTTTCTCTGAGCATCTGTTGTCGAAAATCGGGCCCCACATCAATTACAACGGTGGTGCCTCCGGTTTTGATCATGGCCGAAGTCCTCAATCTCATATCCCTCGTGTCCTCAGAACTGCAGATCTCACACTGACAGCCGATCACAGGAACGCCCTGTGAGGTACCGGTACCGAGAAAGGTCAATTCATACATCTGCAACCGATTGTTGAGTTTTAGACTCATCCAGCTCATTGAGAATTTCCTGCAGGCAAAGTATTCTCCCTTTTTGATCAAAAAATTTATTCACCAAAATCACATTGGAGTCCTTTACCCTGCAATACCCGGAGCTGAAATTACCGCCGGCATAAACCACCTTGTAACCTCTGTCTTTCAAGATCTCCTCCAGCTTTTTTAATTTTTTCATATATTCGACCTGGAAAATATTAACAATCCGACTTATCCGGACGGTGAAATTATCAAATCATTCTGACACTATCGAATTTTTTATAAAAAAAATGTATAAACACCCTCAACTGTACAGAGTATCCATCGCACTGAGCTTGCTGATTGCCAGTGTCATATCCCCCGCAGCTCAAAGCCAGACTTTTAATGCGCACATGGCTCCGGGGCTCAATTACGCACAAATAAGCGGAGACGGACAGAGGGGAATGAAAAACTCCGGTTTGCACCTGGGGGCAGGCATCACCCTCAACAATCTGAATAAATGGGAGCCCAGCCTGGAACTGGTCTACAATGAAAGGGGGTCGGCAAAACGGTTTTCCCTTTTTCCAAATAAAGAAGCCGAGGGGATACGGTTGCAATACGTGGAAATCCCCATCCTGATTTCTTTTAAAGACTGGTGGGACGAAGGTCGGGAGTTTCACAGAATGCGATTCTCCGCAGGACTTTCCTACAGCAGGCTGCTCAAAAGCGAAGTCAACCGACCGGACTTTCCGCTGGGAGGGAGCCCGGAAAAACTGAGGGAAGAATTCAATCGAAACAGCTTCTTTTGGCTGATCGGTGCATCGGTATATTTTCATCCTTCTGTTTCATTCCAAATGCGGTACCAACGCGGAATCAATCTCCTCTTAAATTCAACAAATCACCCCGATATCGACATCGGATCACTGCTGGAAAGTTCTATGACCTTTAGATTGGCATACCACCTCTGAACGATTTTTGTATATTTGTTTTCTCATTGCCCGGTAGACTTTCAGCCAGTGGAGTTTATTTATAAAAAAAAGTAACCGGGGCTCCCGATGGTTTCTGCCGGTTCGGTTTTTAAAATGAACTGTGAATCATCTGAACCAAGCGACGGGCAAAAGATTCCTTTTGATTTTTTTACACTCATTTCAATGATAAAATTTTAAACCCATAAATACCATGAAAAAATCTACGACTCTCTTTTTGGTTGCGCTGTCCTTTTTTTTGTTCTGCTCTTGCAACAGCGGAGAAGATTCCACGCAATCGGTGGAACAGGATGTAGTACAAGCCGATGAAATGCCCAGACTACCGGCGGAAATGGTGCATACTCTTTCGACCCGATGCGACAACATTCAGTATATCTTTATCGATTACCCGGTGAGTTTTTCGCAGAGTGATGTGGGGTCGGTCAGGCAAACCCTCACCTTTATAGAGGAGGAGACCGCCCTGGTTCCCGGGAGCTGTCGTCCGACTGCAGATATGATTTTTTTGGGGGAAGGTGAAATACTGGCCGATGCAAAACTTTATTTCATGGACGATTGCTCGTATATCGTATTCGAGGAGAGTGGTACGCCTACCTATTCGCACAAACTAAGCGAAGAGGGAAAAGCCTTTTATATGGGTGTCCTCCAAAATTACTACAATCAGCTACAACAACAATAAAAAAAAAGCACATCATCCAATGCGGCCTTCGCAACCGCATTTAACAGCCCGATCCAAATTAGGGCGTGAAACTTAATGTTTAGTTCGATCTAATTTTTATTTTTGCCTAAGTTAAATGCGAACATTCTCGTATCCGGCAACAATTTACATCATTCCGTATGCGGGTTTATTGAGATGGTGCTGGCAATGACTGGGATGTACAATAAGATACACTGAATTTTTACTTTTCTTTTCACCTCGACCGCTTCACAAAAGGATTCGGATCAGAGCTACTGAAGGAAAGAAATTCGACAACAAAGAAACATATGGCAGAACTGTTTGAATACCTCCAGTATCCGTGGATCATTCGGGCCATGATTGCCTCTGTAATGGTGGGTATATCCTGCGGTCTGTTAGGAGTTTTCATTGTATTGCGGAATATGGCATTGATCGGAGATGCCTTGTCTCATGCCATATTGCCTGGGATTGTTCTGGCCTTTTTAATATTTGGCACCTATCACTTGTCCGGTTTTTTCATAGGTGCGGTGTTTGCCGGATTGGTTGCAGCGGTCGCCATCACCTGGATACAGCAAAATTTACCCACCAAAAACGACGCTGCCATAGGGATCATTTTTACGGTTATGTTTGCCCTGGGCGTGATCGGAATTTCCATTCTTTCCCGCAGGGAAGGGGTGCATCTCGACCTGAACGATTTCTTGTTCGGCAATGTACTTGGAGTATCTACCGAAGATTTGTACCTCAATTTTCTCATTGTACTGGTGGTTATAGCCAGTATGGTATTTTTTTATCGCTATTTTTACCTGTCCTCTTTTCAGGAGTCTTTTGCCAAGGCATTGGGAATCAACACTTCTCTCATCCATTACTACTTGATGCTCATGTTGTCTTTTACGGTTGTGGCTTCTCTTCAGACGGTGGGTGTGATACTGGTAGTGGCCATGTTGGTGAGTCCGGCGTCGACGGCCATTTTGTGGTCGGACAACCTGAGAAAAATTTTGATTTTGTCCGCCATCATAGGAATGCTGTCGGCCATTTTGGGCCTGACTGCAGCGGTATTTTTCGAAATTCCACCGGGACCGACTATGGCAGTGGTGGCCTTCATTTTTTACCTGGTATCTTCTCTCTTCGCACCGGAAAAAGGCGTATTGGCCAATTATTTGAAACAATCGAAATACAAGAAGAGGGTCATTCGGGAAGACCTCATTAAGTACCTCTGCAAGAATGCACACAAAGGCGCTTTGTCCGCTGAAACCATATCCGACGACATCGGCCTGCCCGCCAACGGAACCGTGAAGTTCCTGAGAAAAATGAAAAGGGACGGTGATCTCAAAAACCCGGAACCGGGACAGTGGATTTGCACTTCAAGTGGATTGAAAAAAGGCATTCAACTGGTGAGGGCACACCGACTTTGGGAATCCTGGCTCGTGGCCAATACCGGCTTGAATGAAGATCAGATCCACAACGACGCAGAGCTTTACGAGCATCTCTTAGACAGAGAAACAATCGATTACATCGACGCTTCATTGGGATTTCCGGATCGTGATCCGCACGGAGAACACATTCCCAAAGTTTACTACCAAAAAAAGGTTTCCATGCTGGAGCTCAAAGCGGGGGATTTATTTTTAATCAATGGTGAAGACGACTGGCAAATTCAATTGGAAGATCAATGCGGAATTGGTTTGATTAATCGGGTATTGAAAGTCATTTCCACAGAGGGCGACCGATTGAAGTTTTCCAGAGCCAAGTCAAAAGAGGGCTATCGCTGTACTATTGAACCGCACTTCAAAATCACCCGCTTACGCCCCATTGAGGATCCGGTATTGAAGTGAGTGAAGCCGGGTTCAAGAGAATTGAATTTCCAAAAAAAATCATTTGGCATCCCCACTCTGAATGGCCGTAAGGGTCAGGATTTATTCACTCGGTCCACCGGTTCCAGTCCCAGCGCTTTTCCCCTCTCGATCATCAACTCGAAAGCGGCCTTTTTATCGTTGGGGATTTCTCCGTCCAGGATGGCTTCTTTTATGCTCTCTTTTATCATGCCCACCTTTTCCGAGGGTTTGATTCCAAAGGTTTCCATGATCAAATCCCCGGTGATTGGTGGCTGCCAGTTCCTTATCCGGTCTCTTTCTTCCACCTCTTTTATGCGCTGTCTCACTCTTATGTAGTTTTCGAGAAAGCGCTTCACTTTTTCCTTGTTTTTGGAGGTAATATCTGCTTCACAAAGCAGCAGAAGGTCTTCAATATGGTCACCTGCATCGAAGAGCAGGCGTCGAACCGCAGAGTCAGAAGTCTCTTCCTTAGTCAGAGAAATGGGTCGCAAATGCAGGGCCACCAGTTTTTCTACAAACTTCATCTCTTTTCCCGTGGGCAATTTAAGTCTCCGAAAAATGCGGGGGACCATTCTCGCCCCAACCACCTCGTGGCCGTGGAAGGTCCAACCGTGGTCTTTTTCAAATCGCTTGGTTTTCGGCTTCCCGACATCGTGAAGCAAAGCAGCCCAACGCAACCATATATCATCGGACTTTTCCGCGAGTCGGTCCAGGACCTCAAGGGTGTGATAAAAATTGTCTTTATGTCCAATTCCGTCTTTTTTCTCGGCTCCTTTCAGGGCCGATATTTCCGGTAAAAAGTGGGGAAGCAAATGACTTTTATCCAGGAGAATAAATCCCCTGGATGGTTGATCGCTGGCCATGATTTTCTGAAGCTCAGCAGTGATGCGCTCGGTAGATATAATTTTTATCCGCTCTGAAGAGGCCTGTATGCCAAGGAAGGTTTCGTCCCTGATTTCGAACTCAAGTTGGGTGGCAAAGCGGATGGCCCGGAGCATGCGCAGCGGATCGTCCGAAAAGGTTTCCGCAGGATCGACCGGCGTGCGAATCCATCCGTGTTTCAAATCTTCCAAACCGCCGAACAGATCCACCCATTCTCCCAGGCCCTTTTCCTCTATCTTTACAGCGAGCGCATTGATGGTGAAATCGCGGCGAAGCAGATCGTCCCTGAGACTGCCCTTTTCCACTTTGGGTTTTCTCGAGTGACGGACATAGGACTCCTTTCTGGCTCCCACAAATTCCAGTTCGAAATCTCCGGTTTTGAGCATGGCTGTACCAAATTTCTTAAAAACCGTTACACCGGAACACCTCTTAAATTCCCGGCAAACATTTTCGGCCAGTTCAATGCCATTTCCCACACAGAGGATATCTATATCCTTAGAGGGCCTATTCAGCAATTTGTCTCTTACGTATCCGCCCACGAGGTAGGCATCGATACCCATCTTTTCCGACACCTTTCCCACGACCTGCATCAGGTGGCATTCCGCTTTATTTAATTCTAAATTCACCAGCTTGTCTGAAGTTCTTCGGTTTGTAAATACTTATCCTGCATTCTACTCAAGATTTCCATGATTTGATCGGGCTCTGATGCAGTTACCAATTCTGACCGCCATTGCTTCACCCCCGGCAGTCCCCTGAAATAACGCCCGTAATGCCTCCTCATCTCCAATATTCCGAGTTTGACACCTTTCCACTCAACGGAATGCATAATATGCCTTTTTACCACCTCTATTTTTTCATGTAAGCCCGGAGGTGGAAGCAACTCACCGGTTTTCACATAGTGCTTGATATCCCTGAAAATCCACGGATTTCCAATACTCGCTCTTCCGATCATCAAGCCATCTACCCCGTACCTCTCCTTGTATTCCACCGCCTTTTGAGGGGTGTCTATATCTCCGTTTCCAAACACGGGAATATGAATGCGCGGATTTTCTTTAATTTTTCCGATCAAAGACCAGTCTGCCTCCCCTTTGTACATTTGTTTCCGGGTTCTACCGTGAATAGA
>SKYC01000016.1 GCA_007128085.1 Saprospiraceae bacterium
AGTTGAACACCGTAATTTCCGCGCCTCCACAATATGCCCAGTCCGGTATTGATATACCACTTTCGCTCAAATTCTAAACTGAGTTGTCCTCCCAGACGACCACCCAGAAACAGGTGTTCGTTGGCCGTTGCAAATGGATGAATAAGTACCTGTCCACCCAAACTAAAACGAGTTTGAATAAATGTTTTTTCTGCGGGTAGACTGGGGAATGGGTGATCCTTGACCCTACCGTCTGCCGGGGATAGGTTGACAGCTTCGAACAGGTCGATATTTCCGATCAGGAGACTCACAGGAGACTCCGAATGAAAAGAGGGAATGGTGACATCTTTTAGGGTTTTTCCTGATTCCAGTTCAGAAAAGGATTTTCCCTGTCTGCCTGCACTCGATATCAGGGGATAGGAAACCCCCGCTTCATCGGACTTGTCAGAGACTGATCCATGTATTGTGCGTGCATTTTTTTCCGCGGCCAGGGCATTCAAACTCTCCGTTTCCATCTGTTCTTTTGTCCCGGTTGTATTTTTCGCGGAGTAATGACGCAGATTTTTATCATTTATTTTTACAGATTCCGCTTCGCTTTTTGGCATGTGGGATTCATTCACGACTATAGGGTGAGACTCATTTTTACCATAATTATTTACCTCCTTTTTAAGCACATCAGAAACAGCTTCTTTTTCGGAAGTAAAGGCCATCTCCGGATTATCATTTTGCTGAGAACTGTTGAATGCTGTAATCAAACCAATGGCGGGCAAGGACAAAAGTAGCAAAATGATACCCGCCCATTTCCAATAGAAGATTTTTTCCTTTTTTTTGCGATAGGTTGCAAATCCGCTCCAGTATTCCGGCCGGTATTCCACATGCTGTTGTGTGGCTTTTTCTTTAAACCACTTATCGAATGGATTCATGAATTTGTTTTTTTTTAAAAGATGGCTCCATATCCATCATTTTGATCAATTCTTTTCTCGCTTTGCTCACATGCCAGCGCGCCGTGACTTCTTTTATCTTTAATTTTTCGGCTATTTCCCGGTAGTCAAATTCATCTACAGCAAACAGGATAAAGACTTTGGAAGTCGTTTCCGGTAGTTTCCTGATCATCTCGACGATGTCTTCAGCTTCGAAAATTAAATCAGCCAGGTTGGAGTCGAAATAGGAGTTTTGATTTTCAACTTGTAGATAACACTCCACCTGTGTCTCTGATTTTTTGTACCTTTTGTTTTTCCTGTACTCGTCAATGATGCAATTAACCAATACTCTTCTGGCCCATTGGAAGTAGGGTATGTGGGTTTTTTTCTTTTTCAACCCTTTCAATATTTTGAAAAAACCGGCATTGAGATAACTCATGGCCTCCTGATCATCACGGCTGTAGAGTCTGCAAACCTTCATGAAAAAGGGGAAGCAGACTTCGTACAAAGTCTGCTGTGCCCTTCTGTCTCCGGACTTGCATTTTCTCAATATATCATCGTCAATGCTCATTCAAATCATTCTATTGCCTTGTAAGTTAAAACTCTATTTATGCCCCATTTCATTCCAATATACACATTATTTAACAATAAACCTTTCACTAAGCATTTGGTTGTCCATTAATACTATCAGAATATAGGTGCCCGGGCTGAGATGGTTGACATCAATCCCGATCTTTTCCCCTTTTGTTTTATGGATACCGACTTTCTCCTCCCAGACCATTTTTCCCTGAATATCTTTGATCAGTAGTTGACTTCCCCGATCAAGGTGCGTATCTAACTTTACGAATAGATTATGTGTCACGGGATTGGGGAATAACTTTACATTTTGTCTATACTCCACGTCTGAACTACCCCTGATTTCTTTATTAGAGTTCTGAGGGAAGCTGGCTTCCTCCCCGGAATCGGATGAATAGGGTCTGTCGATGGTAAAAAGTCGGTCTGCCTGTGATGGAATTATACAGGCACGGGTTCTGCAGTTTTCATTGATCAGTTTTACGCAGTACTCTTCATCGGGATCACTTACAAAAATGCGCTGCTCTGTTTCTCCGGTACTCCATCTGTAGTAGATGGGTTCATTGCTCTGGTCCAGTGGGCTGTAGGCGTATAGATAGTAGCCCAGTGGGGTTGCTCGTACTCTTATATTTACTTCGCATTCAGCCAGGCGAACATAGACTCGCTTGCGCACTACACAGTTATTTTCCCGATCGTATATTACAACCCAGTAGACTCCCGATTCTGTTACTCTTATGCGGTCTGTAGTTTCTCCGGTATTCCACCTGAATTCAAGCTGCTGGTTGGGATCATATCTAAGGATGAGGTCTGCATAAGATAAGTCCGATGCGTAGTTGACTACGATTTCAGCGTTGAGGCAGTCGGGTTTGCTGTCCGGTCCGCTTATCCAGATACAGGCCTCTGCTCTGCAACCGTCCGGAGCTATGGCTTTTACACAATACCTTCCCGGCTCCTGTGGAAAAATGGTTTGAGAAGTATCTCCCGTATTCCACAAATATCTAATGCCGTTTTGGTGTGGCCGGAAATTTGCTTTCAGGTAAAACCCTTCGGTAGTAAAGGAGGGAATGCGTGTAATGGTGAGACTGCAGTCATCCTCCGGGCGATCGTAATTGCAGAAAACATCGGTACATCCATCACCGTCGGTCATGGTAACGCAGAATTTTTCGTTATCAGATATTCTCAGACTGTCACCGGTACTACCATCGCTCCACTCAAACCTGAAAGGAGGGGTACCCATACCGTCCGCTATTACCAGGTAACCGCCGGAGTTCTTTTTAATTCTATGTAATCTGATTTTACATTCTTTTTCTTCATTCCCCCGGCAATACAACAATGGGACAAAAATTTCTGAAGTACCCGGGCGCAGCGTTTTTTCTTTTCTGATTCTCTGATCATCGCAATCTGAATAAGAAAAAATCAATTGAATCATACCATCGTCATGACGATCGATTTCTATTCTAAAATTTCCGTTGTGGTCGGTGAGCAGGTGGTGAGTCTCGCCACCCGTATTCATCCATTGTACTTCCAATTTAATGGGGTGATTGGAAACCGGATCGCCACTAGGGTCAGACAGTTGGCCACTTATTTTAGCGGATCCAAAAAGCATGACAGAGAGAGAAAATGTTAAGGTGATGATTAATAAGATGGCCTTTTTCATGATAGCTGATTTTTTGTGTTAGAAAAGTTGTGCTTGTCATGAATAGGTACGCAGTCTTTTGGTTTTCTGTTGGCTCGGCTGCTAAAATTGACGATTTTTTCCCTTCTTATTTAGCGGAAAGAAGAGGAATAAGTACCAAAACAGAGGTAACATAGCGACTTGCGATGATAGCTGATTTTTGGATTATTAATTAAATACAAACCGGGGAAGTACCCCTGCTATTTTTTTACAAAATCACTCTTCTGCCAGGTAGCGATCCAGCCAGTCGATAAATTCCCCATACCAGAATATGGAATTTTGCGGACTCAATATCCAGTGATTTTCATCGGGGAAATAAATCAGTCTGGCATCCAGCCCCATCTCTTTGTAAATACCGTACACCAGGAGGCCATGACCAACGGGCACTCTGTAGTCTCTCTCACCGTGGATGATCAGCATGGGTGTTTGAAAGTTATGAGCAAACATGGCGGGGTTGTCTTCCATTAGATTGTCAAAATTCTCCCAGGGGGATCCGTCGTACTGGTATTTTCTGTTGGCGGTATAGTCTGCGGAGAACTGCAGGTGTATGTTGTACACACCCGCGTGATTGATCAGCGCTTTGTAGCGATCGGTATGACCCGCTATCCAACTTACCATATATCCACCGTAACTACCCCCCGCTGCAGCTGTGCGATTGGGGTCAATGTACTCTTTGGCCTCCATATAGTCGGTAGCTTTCATCACATCTCTGAAGGGTAAGTCTGCATGTGAGCCGTGAATGGATTGAGCAAACTCCTGTCCAAAACTAGTGGAGCCGTGAAAATTGGGCATGGCCACTACGTAACCCGCAGCTGCAAAAACCTTTGCATTCCATCGATAGTGCCAGGTGTCTCCAAATATTCCGTGGGGACCTCCGTGAATCAACATGACCAGCGGGTACTCTTGATTTTCGTCGAAGTCGGGTGGGTAGATTACATACATCTGTACATCCACCTCGTTGGCTCCCTTGTAGTCAATGTTTTTCACCTCTCCCAGGTTTAGGTTACCCATAATATCCTCATTCACATGGGTCAATCTTTTCAGGTCGTTTCCGTTTTTATCCATACTGAAAATATCGGTTGGATGGGTTAGGGAGTGATTTAAGAACAACAATCTGTTTCCGGCCACCGAAACAGAGGAAGAAGAACCGCCGGGGAATAGTTTTTTGGCCTCCCCCCCATTGACCGGAATAGACCATAGAGCCGTTTTGGCCTGGTGTTGCGCATGGAAATAGAGCGAGGATTGATCGGCCGACCACTTCCAACCGCTGCAGGATAAATCGATGTTTTCGGTAATATTGGTTCTGGAATCTCGTCCCAGGTCGTAAATTACGAGTTGTACATTGTCTGCATAAAAATGATAAAGATTCTGCTGCCCGTAAGCGAGGAGATCACCGTTCGGACTGAAAACGGGATTTACATCAGAGGCCTCATTGTGGTCGGTTATATTGATCATTTCACCACTGCCATCGGAATTCAGAAGGAAAATGTCGTAATTCAGTTGCTCAAAGGGGGCCGGGGTGGAATTCATGGAAACAGCTATGGTTTCACTGTCGGGAGAAATGTCGTATGACACACCGCCCATCATATTGAAGTAGTTAGATGTTTCCGGCATCAGGTCGATGATTTCTCCACTTTCGATCTCGACGGAAAACAATCTCGGAAAGAAACCATTGGTCAGCCAGCGATCCCAAAACCGGTACATGACGTTTTCCGTTACTTTGGCAGTAATTTTAGAGTCGTTTTGCTCGTCTATTATTTCTTGAAGTTTATCCCAGTCGCCATTGTAATCGGGATGGATATTGGCTGCAAAAGCGATTCTCTCGCCATCGGGAAACCACTGAGGAGAAAACACGCCCACCGGCAGATCGGTTACTTTCTTGGCTTCGCCCCAACCGTGTTCCAAAATATACAATTGGCCTGGTTGATCGTCTCTTCGGCTGATAAAGCCGATTTGTTGACCCTCCGGACACCAAAAAGGAGAGGACTCTTTTCCGTTGAAAGTCAATTGTTTTGATTCTCCCGACTGATTGTCCAACAAGTAGATATAGCTGGAGGAAGAGTTTTCATCGGTATCGTAGCGGGTAATTTGGTAAAGACTCTTGTCACCATCGGGAGAGATGGCCAAACCGGAAATTCTGTCCAATTGCCACAGATGATCGGCGGTGAGGACTTCTTGTCCAAAGGAAGTAGAATGAATTATAGACCCAAAGAGGACGATTATCAAAGCGTTTTTTAAATTCATAACGGCGGATTGAAATAGATTGAAGTTGAATGTATTTGTTTATTTCCGGATTGCAATAGAGATCCAGCGGAGAACAAAGAAAATAAAAAAATAGAAGGTGAGCAAATCCGTTTTGAAGTTTGTCTGATTACCGGGTGAACAAATGGCCGGGGATTGCATTTTGATATAGGTTAAACAACACTGAATGGATTCATTGACACAAATGGCTTTGGGAGCTGCTGTAGGAGAGTTGGTTTTGGGGAGAAAGATCGGAAACAAAGCCATGTTTTGGGGTGCCGTTGGAGCAACCATTCCGGATTTGGATATATTGGCCAATCCCTTTTTATCGGATGCTTATTCAGTTAAGTTTCACCGGGGCCCCTCCCACTCTTTTTTCTTCGCTGCCATTTTTTCTGCTTTTGCTGCTTATGTAATGGTCAGGTATTTTAATTCGCCTCTCTTTCACAAAAAATGGTGGCGATTGATGTGGAAGTATATATTCACCGGTCTTCCGGTGGCTTTGGGTATGGGTATACTCATAGCCGGTGTGGGAACTCTTTCGTTCACTGCACTGCTGACTTTGAGTTTAATTCTTGGATTTACGGCATTTTTAGCCTACCGGAGGTCTCCGGTTCATCAACAGAACTTTGAACAACCGGATTATAGGCAGTGGTATTGGTTTTATTTTTGGGTGATCGCCACGCATATTGTGCTCGATATTTGTACCACCTATGGTACGCAGGCTCTTTGGCCATTTACAGATTATCCTTTTGCACTGGACAACATCAGTATAGTAGATCCGGTCTATACGATACCACTTTTGTTCTCTTCATTAATTGCGAGTTTTTTTTCGCGCAGCGATTCAAGGAGAAAAATTTTCAATCGGCTGGGCCTGGTAGTCAGTTCATTGTTTATCATTTTTACGTTATTTAATAAAAGTCAGGTGCACTCTGTTTTTGAGCAGACATTGGAGACCGAAGAACTCGTGTATCAAAAGACGAAAATCACCCCTACACTCTTCAATAATTTGCTTTGGTACGGCGTGGCAGAACTCGATGAACACTTTGTTATGGGATATTATTCGGTATTAGACGAACAAGCAGAGTTCTCAGATATGCAATTTATTCCAAAAAATCACCACTTGTTGGAGCCCTATCCCCATTCCCCCGATTTGCGACATCTGAAGTGGTTTTCAAGGGGATACTTTTCGGTTGAAGCGGCCAATGGAGTATACTATTGGTACGACCTCAGATTTGGCAACATAGATTTTACCGGAGGTGAGCCGGAACTGCGCTCACCGTTTTACTTTGAGCTGATACCTGATCGGGAAAAGGGGGAACTGAAAGTCAGGCGGACGCGGCCGGAGTTCAGAGGTGACATCGGTGAAATATGGAGTACTTACTGGGAGCGGGTATGGGGAATTTCAGCCGTCAGAGATCAGTAGAAAAAACGGAGTCCATGACCTCTTTGGTTGCATGGATTACATCGGACCAATTCTTGAGTTGTCCATCCCGTTCGACCATGAGGTCGTAAATTTCGAGCCTGTCCGTGTCCAGTCCCACTTTGAACTTGGCATTGGCCAGAGAGGCAAAAAGATGGACATGGCTTTGTTTTTGGAGGTCAAAATTGATGAGCAGGTCGTAATTTCCGGGCAGTAATTCTTTTAATTCCGGATTTTTGATACTCAAAAAAAAGTTCAGGTCTGAGCGGTTCAGGATTGGGAAGGGTGTTTGGTCAAATTCGCGTTGAAAGTCCTTTTTTTTTCCGTTGAAAAACCCGAGCAGATCGACGGTTTTATTTTTCTTTTCCAGTTGTTTTTTGAATTTCAATAGAGGGGAAAAATCCTGGTTCGGGTGGACCGAAAATATAAAAAGCATTTTAGCTACGGGGTTTTGACCTTTGTACCCCTTTCTTCTTTTTACATTTCTCTTGATTTTCCAATTGAGAATTTTATTAGTTATCATCGGGTGACTGCTTGGGTGTTTCCTCGTCTGAATCTTCGACTTCTTCCTCCAGGGCTTCCGGTTCGAGCTCTTTAAACCGACCCATTTGAGCGAATTTATTGATGCGTTTGTCAATCAACTCATCTTTATCAATTTCGCAGAGCATATCCAACTCCTTAAGGATGTGTTTTTTCAGAATGTCCATCATTTCCGCACTGTTGGCGTGTGCGCCTCCGAGGGGTTCGTAAATAATTCCATCGATCAGACCAAATTCAAACATGTGTTCAGCGGTCAGTTTGAGTTGTTCGGCCGCCACTTCTTTGTAGTCCCAGCTTCGCCAGAGTATTGAGCTGCAGGACTCCGGTGAGATTACCGAATACCAGGTATTTTCAAGCATAAAGACTCTGTCTCCAAGTCCAACACCAATGGCTCCTCCTGAAGCACCTTCACCGATCACATAGCAGAGAATGGGTACTTCGAGTCTGGCCATTTCAAAGAGGTTGCGCGCGATGGCTTCTGCCTGACCTCTTTGTTCAGCTTCAAGTCCCGGATAAGCACCGGGGGTATCGATGAGTGAGAGTACGGGAAATCCGAATCTTTCTGCCAACTTCATAAGGCGCAGCGCTTTGCGGTATCCCTCGGGGTTGGCCATACCAAAATTGCGGTATTGCCTCATTTTGGTATTGACCCCTTTTTGGTGGCCAATGATTACCACTGTACGACCATCGATTTTACCGAGACCACCAACTATCGCCTTGTCGTCTTTGAAGTAACGGTCGCCGTGTAATTCAACAAAGGAAGAAGTGATGCTTTTAATGTAGTGGTAGGTATAGGGTCTTTCGGGATGCCTGGATAGCTGGACTCTTTGCCAACCTGTCAGATTGTTGTATATTTCCTTTCTCTTATCGTTGATCTTTTTTTCGAGTTCGGTGGTCATGGGAGACACATCGACATCTCCTTTTTCACCTACCTGTTGAATTTTTTCAAGCTGCTCGTAGAGGCTTTCAAGTGGTTTTTCAAAGTCGAGAAAGACCATAGACATTAAACTTTTAAAATTATAACGAATGAGGGTACACCCCAAATAGGACAGCTAAGGTAGTACAAATTGATCGGATTATTACCCAGAGAAAAAAATATTTAAAAAAATTCCTGAAAAAATGTTGCTTGAAAGCGGCGTTTAAATTACTTTTGCGTTCGCTTAAGACGATAAGCTAAAAACAATCATTTTGGTCCGGTAGTTCAGTTTGTTAGAATACCTGCCTGTCATCCCCAACAAGTTGGGGACGGGTTCGAGTCCGGGACAAAGAGAAGGAAAAGAATAACAAGGAGTAAAGTATTAATTGGTCCGGTAGTTCAGTTGGTTAGAATACCTGCCTGTCATCCCCAACAAGTTGGGGACGGGTTCGAGTCGGATCAAACGGAAGAATTAGAATAATAAGGA
>SKYC01000051.1 GCA_007128085.1 Saprospiraceae bacterium
AAGCGTAATGGGGTTTTTAATCAAAACCGAAAGAACAATGCCAGAAAATAACAAGAGAAATATACCCATACTCCGTATTGGTCGTACAGACTTGATGGGATGGTGTGTTTTTTGAAAGGGAATTCACCTGTTTTATTAAAATGTTAATTTACTTATTTATTTTTTCGTTCTATCCATCGCAGCAGGGAGGGAATCAACATCAGGTCAAAGGCCAACGCACTCAGCAGGGTTGAACTAATGAGCAGACCCACCGTAAATGTGGGGGGATTTTGACTGAACAAGAGGACGAGAAAACCGAAAAACAGGACAATGGTCGTCAAACACAAGGCTTTACCGGTTTCCCTGAATGTGCGCAAAAGACTTTCATCGGGACTGTAACCACGGCCCCGCACCAAACGGTATTTGGCCAGAAAGTGAATGCTGTCGTCTACGGCAATTCCGAAAACAATGGCAAAGACAATGGAGACACCGGCCTCGAGTTCGATACCGAGCCAACCGAGCAGTGCAGCGGCGAAGAGCAACGGGAAGAGATTGGGCAGCAATCCTGCCAACAACATCAGCGGTTGCCTGAATAATAACATCATCAGAATACTCACCAAAAGGACGGCCAGCCCCAGACCCTGTAGAAGGTTCTCCCGCACGTAGTGGGCGTTTTTGTCCACGATCACGCCCGTACCTGTGATGCGGAAATCGGCCACGGAAGTGTCCAGTTCCTGTCGGATGAAGTCTTCTATGGATCGGCTGATCAACTGAACCGAGTCCGCCCCGATATCGTCCATATTAGAAGATATCCTCGCCCTTTGACCGTCCTGTGATAGCAGAATATTGGGTTCCGTGCCCGCTGCAAAACGCGTGTAGGCCTGCAGCGATTCATAAGTAGCGGAATCCTGAGGAAAGCGTTCTTCTCCCATCAATTCACCGCGCTCCATTTGATAGAGGAGTCGGTAGAGTGCAGCAGGGGAGCTGACCGATCGTATACTGGGGTAGGAATTGAAGTGTTCTTCCAGGCGATGGATGTCACGCATGTTTTTGAAATCGCCGGCTTTTTCTCCCTCCGAGTAAATGATGGCCACTTCAAAAGGCCGGAAACCGAAAAAGTTTTCTTCGAAATAGTGAAAATCCTTTGTGACCTGGGCGCCACGCGGCAGGTTTTCTTCGATTTTGTAATTGGTGGAAATTTTTGAAATGCCCACTACACAGATCAACAGAACTCCAATGGAGACCCACCATATTTTTTTGCTTTTTTGGGTGGACAGACGGTATAGCCATGTCATCCATTTGTACCAAAAGTAACGCCCCCTGTCGTCTCTTAGCAACTGGCGATTGGGAGAAATACTCAACCACAAGGTGGTGAAAATCACTACGGTCAGATAAGCGATGAGCACTCCGGCTGCAGCGTTGATACCGAACTCCCGAATGGGGGCGATTCGGCTGGTGAGCAGTGAGGCAAAACCAATAGCGGTGGTCACGGAAGTCATGAGCGTAGCCAGGCCGATTTCTTTGACTGTCCGTATCAAGGCAAAGTCTGGTTTTTTGCCCCGCGAAATTTCATCCAGGTATTTACTGGTAATGTGAATGACATCGGAGGTGCCGACAATGATCATAATGACCGGATACAGGGCAGCCATGACGGACAGTTCTCTTCCTGTCAGGGCGAGAAATCCCAGGAAAAAAAGCATGGAGATGGCAATGGATACCAAAGAGATGAGTACGACCTTGCCCTTTCGAAAGAGGAAGAATAAAATGATACTCACCAAAATACCGGAAATGATGGTGGATCGGGTCAATTCCCACAATTGAGACCGACTGATTTCCACCTGGAAAAAAGCGCGCCCCAATGCGTGCCACTGTTTTATGTCTTTGCTCTCCATATAGTTGCGGAGCCGGTCTACCAATTCGGAAGACTGGTCGATGGTAATGTTGTCTATGGTTTTGATGAACACCACGCTGGCAGTGGCTTTTTCATCCACCAACCTGCGGACGAACCGGTCGTTGTTGAACAAAAGTAAACTGTCGCTGGCAAAGCGCTCGGGACGATCGTGGTGAACCAACCTACGGGAGGCAATGCCAAAGGGCGTTCGGTAGGGCAGTTGAATATCCGTCAGGGAAATGACACGCTCCACATGTGGAAATTCACGGGAGGCGGATGCAAAGTCGCGAACTTTTCTCAGGTAAGAAGTATCGAATATGGTACCGCTTTCTGAGGGGAGCGCGATGAGCAAAAAATTGTCGTCGGTTTCAAAGTCGTCTATGAACTCCAGAAAAAACTCCAGGTCTTCGTCCCCTTCGGGAAAAAAGTTTTCGAAATCAAAATTGAACTTCAACTGGAGAATCAGGGGAATACAAGCCAGGCTCAGCAACGATATGCCGATGAGAATGCCTACTTTTATTTTCCGGGGCAGGATCATATTTGTATTCTTTCCCTATGCAAATCAAAAGCCGGGGACAATTGTTCTGAGAAAGATGCAGAATCGGCAGAAAAGGCTCATGGATCCTTCACTTGCAGGAAATAAAAAAAATGTGTTTCTTTGGCGTGCGGTTGATCAACCTGTCCTCAAAACAATGGATGAATCGAAGAGGGGAGGATTTATTTTAATTCCCCGCAGTTTATGTAAGCAAAAAATTTACTCAAATGAAGCATTTATCAGTATTGATTGCGATTTTATTGTCCGTGGTTTCCCTTTTCGGGCAACAGCGACAATTGCCCGCCGATACGGCAGTGATCACCCATCACGAAGTGGAGATTCGGGGGGAGCGCATATCCTACTCTGTAGAAGTGGGAATGCAACCCGTCTGGGGAGAGGAGGACAAAGCCATAGCGTCTCTGCATTATACCTATTATCGCAGAACCGACATCGATGAAGATCCCTACAGGCCTTTGATGATTTCTTTTAACGGAGGGCCCGGGTCGGCTTCCGTTTGGATGCACATCGGTTATACCGGACCCCGGTTTTTAAAGATCGACGAGGAGGGGTATCCGATACAGCCCTACGGACTGGTTGACAACCCTCACTCGGTGCTGGATGCAACCGATATCTTATTTGTAAACCCGGTCAATACCGGCTATTCAAGAATAATTGACGAATCAGTGGACCGGGAATTGTTTTTCGGGGTGAATGCCGATATTCGATACCTGGCGGAGTGGATCAACAATTTTGTCACGAGGAAAAATCGCTGGCGCTCGCCCAAATACCTGATTGGGGAGAGTTATGGAACCACGCGGGTGGCCGGACTGGCTCTTGAATTGCAGAACCGCCAGTGGATGTACCTCAATGGAGTAATCCTGGTGTCGCCCACCGGACTGGGAGTTGATCGGGATGGGCCCGTAGGGATAGCCAACCGCATTCCCTATTTTGCAGCCGCGGCCTGGTATCACAACGCTCTGAGTGAGGAGTTGCAAAACAAAGATTTGTACGAAGTATTGGAGGAAGCAGAGCACTTCGCCATCCATCAATTGCTGCCGGCACTGGTCAAAGGTGGTTTTTTGGAAGAGGATAAACGCGTAGAAATGGCGAGTGGTATTGCCTGGTTTTCAGGCATTGATGAAAAGGCAATCCTAAGGCACAATCTCGACCTGGGATATGCGGCTTTTTGGAAAAAATTAAAACAGGCAGAGGGTTATACCATCGGTCGCCTGGATTCTAGATATCTCGGAATTGACAGGATGGATGCGGGGCAGCGGCCCGATTACAATGCCGAACTGACCTCGTGGCTGCACTCTTTTACTCCGGCCATCAATTACTATTTCAGCGAGGAATTGGGATTCCAAACGGACGTAAAATACAATATGTTTGGACCGGTGCATCCCTGGGATCGCTCCGGTGATCAGACGGGCGAAAATCTCCGGCAGGCCATGGCGCAGAATCCCTTTTTGAATGTGCTGTTCCAGGTGGGCTATTACGACGGTGCCACCACTTATTTCAACGCCAAATACACCATGTGGCAGATGGATCCGAGCGGAAAACTCAAAGACCGTCTGAGTTTTGAGGGCTATCGCAGCGGGCACATGATGTACCTGCGACACGAAGATCTCGAATTGTCAAATGTTCACTTGCGGGAGTTTATCCTGAATAGCATTCCGGAAGAAGGTCAACCGGCGCGGTATTGATATTTGAGTCAGCTTTGAATCTCAGTTTATGGCTAAAATGGTTTTTTAAAAACAGCATTTTGGGATTGATTGATGAAAAAGTGAACACCGAATATCGATAAACGAATGCAGATTTGAGAAGGTAAATGTTGGAAAGAAACAAGCCGGAAACTGTACAATGGGATATAAAATGAAGCAAAATCACCCATCGGAATTAAATCTATCAAATTGGGCACATGACAGATAATGGAAACCCCTTTTACAAAAGTGGATGTGGTAAAGACAAGTGAATAAAAACTTGAATACCTATGGATCTTGGGATTTAATTATGTCTCAGCCTGAATGCAGGTTTAAAATGATGCCGGTCCTAAAGACCCTTTTAAAACCTTATCCTTTCTTTCTATTCTTTAACTGTAAGGTGGTAAGACGGTTATTCAGTGTATAACGAATCTCGTAAAAAGCAAAAAAAAAAGCCACAGAGTGGCGGCACCTTAATCCTATCTCCTTAACCTTCATTACTCCATACCTTACCATTTATTATTCAAAAGCCTAACCCGATAAAACTAAAATCGTTAATCGGCATTCATCGATGCATGAATTTTTATTCGATTTAGAACAATCGAACTCAGTTTACAAGTCAATCCGGCATATCCTTTAGCCCATTGAAATCGGTGAGGGTTATTTTTCCTCCATTAATTTCCAGCAGACCTTCGTCTTTAAAATCGGAAAGGGTTCGCGTCAGTGTTTCTTTGGCCGTTCCGCACATAGCGGATAGGTCAGCTCTGCTGATGTCAATGGGCTGCTGTTCTGTCCCGAGCCCGAGCCCGTGCAACTCGTGAAGGATGAGTGCCACTTTTTTTCTCACCGAGTGAAAGGCACTGGCCAGTAGTTTCTCCTCCAGATTGGACTTTTGCCGGTAAACCACTTCCTGAATGGCGTATACGATATGAGGCTCTTCCCTGATGGCATCCCTAAATGCGTCGACCGGAAGTACCAGGGCGGTGCAATCGGTAATGGAGCGACAGTGTGTCTGAAACGGGTGATCGCTATAGGCTTCCCAGAGCCCGGGATATAGACCTTCCGTGTGGATTCGGAAGATAAACTCGCGACCAAAATCCGTAGAGCAGTATTCCTTGGCAATGCCACTTTTTAATAGAAGGGCATTTCTGGACATCTCTCGTTTGGAAAAAAAATCGTAGTTGGGAGGGTAATTGCGTTCCTCTCCCTGGTCGAATAATCCCTTGAGCAGTGAAAAAGACCGATGAATATTTTTCAGCTTACTCTCCGTCATATGATCTTTGTGAAAATTCTCGACACGCTCCAGGCGCATTTCAATAACTGAGAGCAATTCGTCTTTCTGAAAGGGCTTGGTGATGTAATCGTCCGCGCCGAGATTCATTCCTTTCCTCATGTCCGCCAGTTCCGTTTTGGCCGTGAGAAAGATAAAGGGAATGGAGTTGAGTTCCGGCTTTTTAGAGAGAATTTGAAGTATGCCAAAACCGTCTATTACGGGAAGCATTACATCGCACAATATCAAATCGGGTTTCCAGCTCTCGGCAAATTGCACTCCCTCTTTTCCATCCTTGCCGGATTTTACTTCGTAGCCCGATAATTCGAGAATTTCCTCCAGGTTTTCCCTGACGTCTGTGTTGTCCTCAATGATCAATATTTTCTTCATGTATGAAGTTTTACTGTACCTATTGGTTGCAGATGCAAAAATTTAAAGGCTAATTCCACCCTTTGGGGTTGAGGAACTGTCCTTGTTTCACTTAATCGAAAATTTCCTAAGCCGTATTCTCCCCCTCGGGAAGTTCGACTTTAAAGGTCGTTCCACTTTCCGGCCGGCTTTCAAATGAAATGTCTCCGCCCAAAATTTCGACGTATTTTTTAACTATGCTCAATCCCAGTCCGGTGCCTTCAATGTGGTCTGCATTGGTCGCCCGGAAAAACTTTGAAAACAGGTGCTTTTGATCTTTTTCCGGTATGCCAATGCCTTTGTCTTTTACTTCAATATAGAGTTTTTTGCTCTTTTTAACCAATCGACAAAACACCCCTTTGTCCGAGTATTTTATGGCGTTGTTCAGCAAATTGGTCAATATGGTGTGCAGTATTTTTTTATCGGTCGTAAACCCGAATTCTGTGGGGTGAAGATCGAATCGAATGTCCTGACCGGGTTTGAGCAGGTGGTTGAATTCGTCGCGCAGGGACGAGACCACTTCTGGCAGTTTTATAAGAGATAAATTCGCACTGACTTTGCCCTCCTCAATTTTGCCCAGCGATAAAAAGTCGTTGAGAATATCGGTCAGCGACTTGACCGATTTTTTAATGCGCTGAATGTGTTTGGTGCGTTTTTCTTCCTGATCTTCCCGCGTGTACATACTTATGAGATCTACAGAGGATAAAATGGAAGAGAGAGGCGTCCTGAACTCGTGGGAAGCGGTGGAGACAAAGCGCGATTTGAGTTCATTGAGGTCCCTTTCCATCGACAATGCCTTTTGAAGGTCCTCTTCCCTTTGCACGAGTTTTTGGTTGGTCTCCTTCAAAGCGACCAGGTTGTCGTTGAGTTTGAGGGTTTTTTCCTTGACGCGCCTTTCCAATTGTTCATTGAGGCTGATCAATTCGCTTTCAATATTGATTTTTTGCGTTACATCGTGCAGAATCCATACCTCTCCTTTCCCGTCCCGGTAACCGGCAAAGTCGACCCACTTTATCCCTCCGGAGCGGGTGTGTACCCGATAGGTCCTTACTTGATCAAAATTTCGCCTCCTGTCCTCTTGATACATTTCGAAGTAAGCTTCCCAGTTTTCTCCCATGAGCGCTTTAAACCAGGCACCAAGAGTTTGAATTTCTTCGTCGGAATACCCAATGACCTCCTGGATTTTTTTATTCAGATAGAGGGTGTCACCGATGCGGTAAACGGCGCCGACCGGCAGGTTTTCTGAGAGGTGGAGCATGCGCATTTCACTCTCCTTCAGCTGCCTCCGTATTTCTTTGAGTTCGGTCAAATCGTGAAGGATTCCGGCAAAGTATTTTTTACCCCCGAAATTGGCTTCACTGATGGCCAGCAATATGGGAAACAATTCTCCGCTTTTTTTCTGAGCCATCACCTCCCGACCGATTCCGATGATTTTACGCTCCCCGGTTTGCAGGTAGTTTTTTAAATACGTGTCGTGCCGGCCGCGATCGGGCTGAGGCATCAGGATGTTGATCTTCTGCCCCCTCAGTTCTTCCTCGCTGTAACCAAAGAGTTTGGTGATGGAAGGGTTGCTCATCTGAATGACACCTCTGTGGTCGATGACAATTATGCCGTCTATGGCTGTGTCTATGACGGCTTTGGATACTTCCGGCTCAAATTTTAAGCTAGTTTCTTTATCGACTTCTTCTCCCATAGCTGTTGGAAATACTTTAACAGTATATGAGACAAAAGTAATTATTTTTTCGGAGGTGGTTAGCAGAATGCCTGAAAAATGGAGCCGGGGTAGCCTTGTCATTTTCGGTTTTCACCCAATTGTTTTCCGCATTTCTTAAAGACTGGACACCCTGCCATTGGATTGTCCAAATTTTCGATAGCCATTGTTTTTTGAAGCTGTATAGCCCAAAAGTCCGGTCCATTTATTTTCCAATTTAGAATTACCGGTTCTAAGCTTCCTTTCTTTTCAGGGATAAAACGAGCATGAACTTTTTTAATCAAAAATTTCACAAAGGTGAATGATTAAAATAAGTTGCATGCGAGTTCCTGAATGTATTCAAATTTTTTGCATTTTTAATGCAAGCAAAAAATTTTAAACAGATGAAACGGTCCATGACCGCGAGATTTACTGCCGGACACAAGGAAGAATGATTAAATTTCACGTCTGCAGTCAATCGCAAGGAATAAATTTTAAACAGATGAAAAGAGGAGAAGCGCCACCTTGTTTGCGAAAGAGAGGGCACCCATCAAACCAAAGGTCATCAGTCTTGTTTTTAATTAAAATCTATTTTGGATTCCAAAAAAACTTCTTCCGCCATTCACCTTCAAAGAGTAGTTCTGTATTTTTTTAAGTTTAAAAAGAACAGGTATTGGGCTTTTAAACAAATGAGATTGGCTCAGGCT
Source organism: Saprospiraceae bacterium (assembly GCA_007128085.1). GTDB lineage: Bacteria > Bacteroidota > Bacteroidia > Chitinophagales > Saprospiraceae > PWJY01. The sequence continues at coordinate 8,181 of SKYC01000051.1, forward strand.
CCACTCAGCAGTAAGGAAGGACTGCCATTCTTTAAACTGCTGGGATGCGGAAGTGGCAATGGATTCAGTCTGTGGCCGGACTTCGGAACCTACGCATTGTTGACGGTCTGGGACGACTCGGATAGTCTGAACGCATTTGAAAACAACCCATCGGTTTTGGGCAATTACCTCGACAAGAGTTCTTCCTGCAGGCGATTTGAAATGCATCCGGTGGCGGGCCACGGCAGTTGGGGAGGGGTAGAACCCTTTCAATACAAGGAGCCAATGGAAGGAGAGTATTCGTGGGCGGTCATCACCCGCGCATCCATTAAGAGGACAAAACTGGCGGAGTTTTGGCTGAAGGTTCCCGGGGTCAGCAAACGAGTCAAAGGATTTCCCGGAGCAGAGTTTTCTGTAGGTATCGGTGAACTGCCCCTGGTAGAACAAGCCACCTTTAGTTTGTGGAGGGATTTGAATCAGATGAAGGCATTTGCCTACGGAGATCGCAATCACAGCGAAGTGGTCAAACTTACCCGGGTAAAAAAGTGGTATTCTGAAGAGTTGTTCGTCCGCTTTCAAATACTGAAATCAGAACAATTGTAGGCTGCGCGGATATTGAGAAATGGTAATTTTGTTATCTTTGTAAAAAATTTAGCATGTTGAAAAATATACTTTTATTTTCTCTGCTCCTTTTGCTTTTTTCCTGTTCCGGTGAAAAAGGGGGAGAGGATGCGACCAACGGCTCCGAGCCGGATCCTTCGGGTACACTTAGTGTGACCAATCCCGAATATATCAGGGAAAGTGGTGACCCCGTTCCCGAAGACGGAATCACTTATGCTGTAGCCAATGCAGAGACCAAAGAACTCACCATTGATGAATTTCGCGCGAACATCAACAATGGCGATGCTGACGTGGTTTTGATAGATGTGAGAACTCCGGTGGAATGGGACAACGGACGAATTCCCAATAGTGAGTTTATGAATTTTTACGACGACGATTTCAGGTCAAAACTGGCTGAAATTTCCAGAGATAAAAAACTTTACTTTTACTGCGCTTCAGGTCTGCGTTCCGACAAAGCCATGGAGGTTGCAAAATCCCTGGGTTTTAAATACAGCGCTCACTTCAGAGGTGGGATGAATATGTGGTCCAAAAAGGACTATGAAATTGAAAAAGATTAAGTGAAGCCCGGGGTGTACAGACGATCGAACTATTTCCTTCTGTTTATTTTTTTGACTCTTCCGTTGACTGGAAATGCGCAATCGAATTCCCCTGTAATGCCCGAATACATTCGCTCTTTCTCGGCAGATTGGGGAGCACTGGAAAGGGTGTACACCATTCAGTACAGCCCGGAATACTATGAGAGAATGGACGCATTGACGGAGGACTGGTTGCAGCGCCTGGCTGCTTTGCCATACGGCGAATTGAGTGGGAGCGATAAAATAGATTATCAACTGTTGAAAAACGAGTTGAGGATCCGGGGTAACAGGTTGGTGCAGGATCGAACCCGGTATCAAAAGGTCAGTCATGTAGTGGATTTTGCAGAACCGCTTTATCAGTTTATCGTAGACAGGAGGCGAGGAGCTGCTCCGGACAGTCGAAAAGTGGCCGAAAATATGCAGGAGGCCATTGAAATGACAACCCTGAAGATGGACGATCTGAAGGGAGGAACACCATTCCCCTCTTGGCAAAGAGCCCGCTTGGCCGAAGAAGTGGTCAATGATCTGAGAAAAAATCTGGAATGGGCATTTTCCTTTTATCACCTGTACCATCCCGAATTCAGCTGGTGGGTCGAAAAACCACACGAAGACCTGCAGTTGAAGCTGGGCGAATACGCAGATTTTCTGAGTGAGTTTTTCTCCAATCCCGAGGAGTTGGACGACGGCAGTGGTATTTTTGGAAATCCGTTGGGAAGTGAAGCCCTTGAGAATGAAATTGCCTCAGAAATGATACCGTATACCGCTCAAGACCTGATCGATTACGCATGGGTTGAATTTGAGTGGTGTCGGGAGCAACTGAAAAAGGCTGCTGATGAAATGGGTTTTGGCGAAAACTACATGGAGGCCATAGAGCAAGTTAAAAATACATGGGTGGAACCCGGAGAACAACCCCCGCTCATCGGGTACTTTGCAGAAGAAGCCATTGAGTTCCTGGTGGAGAATGACTTGCTCACTATCCCTGAACTGGCAAAAGAGACCTGGAGAATGCGGATGCTCAGCCCCGAAATGCAGCGCTTCGCTCCTTTTTTTCTCGGTGGAGAGCAGGTGCAAATTGCTTTTCCGACAAGTACTATGGAGCACGATCTAAAGATGATGAGTCTGAGGGGTAATAACCCTCACTTCTCAAGGGCGGTGGTGCATCACGAATTGATTCCGGGCCACCACTTGCAGCAATTTAAGGCGAGCAGATACAACGTCCACCGCAATGCCTTCCGGACGCCCTTTTGGGTAGAGGGATGGGCTCTGTACTGGGAAATGCTGCTCTGGGAAAAGAATTTTGCCCACAATGCCGAAGACAAAATTGGAATGCTCTTTTGGAGAATTCACCGGGCTGCCAGGATTATTTTTTCACTGAAATACCATCTGGGAGAAATGACGCCCGCCGAATGCATCGATTTTCTGGTCGAGCATGTGGGGCACGAAAGAGCCAATGCCGAAGCCGAAGTGCGGAGGTCTTTTGAAGGCCGGTACGGACCCCTTTATCAAATCTCTTATATGGTGGGTGGATTGCAGATGATGGCTCTGAGATCTGAACTCGTTGATTCCGGAAAAATGGACGAAAAGGCCTTCCACGATCGAATCATGAGAGAAAACAGCATGCCTGTTGAAATGCTCAGGGCCCTGCTCCTGGAAGAATACCCCCCCAGAGATCACAAGACCTCGTGGTACTTCCTGGATCAATTGAGATAAGAACCACCGCTTGGGAATCAGCGCTTCTTTTTAAATGATTCACTGAACTCATTGAACTGCTTTTCCATTTCGTTAAACTCCTCTTTTACCTTTTTCGAAATGGCGTCCACATCTATTCGTTCCCCGTGCATCATCAAACGGTCTTTGGCCGTTTTGGCTTCCGGAGTAATGGCCCAGATGATGATGTAAACCAAAATTACGGTACCCGCTGACCCCAAAGCAAAGAGGACAAAGGCGATCCTTACCCAAACCGGGTCGGAAATCCCAAAATAAGCAGCCAGTCCGGAACAAGTTCCCGAAATGATGCGATTTTCCCGGTCCCTGTACAATCGCTTGCCTGTGGTGTACCTGGTTTTTGTCTTTTTCCTTTTTTCAAAAACATCCTCCCCGGAGGAGTTTGAATTGATCTGCTCCCATTCTTCCTCAGCTCCGAGGTCTTCGGGAGTTCCCATCACTTCGATGGCCCTTTTTACTTCAGTCATGGTGACAATCTGGCGGGTTTCCAGGTATTCGGTAAAAAGTTCTCCGAGCCGGGATTCAATGTCCGCCAGGATTTCTTCAGACCCCTCCATCTGCTTGAAATGCACCTGTAAAAGCTTGAGATAGGCCGACAATTTTTCAAAGGCATCTTCGTCTATGGTAAACGGACGTCCACCTAAATTTACATTGACTACTTTTTTCATTGTTTTGATTTTTTTGAGGTGAGACCCGAAACAGATTGAACCATTGTGTTCCAGGATTCTGTAAGTTGATTTAAAAACTCCTCTCCCGAAGGAGTGAGTTTGTAGTACTTTCGAGGAGGCCCGGCTTGTGACTCCAACCAGAAGTGGTCGAGGTGACCCGCTTTTTTTAAGCGACTCAACATGGGGTACAAGGTCCCCTCAACCACAATCAAATTTTCTTTTTTCAACCGTTCAATAATGTCTGAAGCATAGACCTCCTCCCGGGAGATAATGGCGAGTATGCACATTTCAAGAACTCCTTTTTTCATTTGTGATCGTATTTTTTCCGTCTTCATACCGCAAATATAAGTAGAAATAAGGAACCTTGCAATGCAAAGTACCTTTATTTTGATAATTCTTCGACCAATGGGCTTTTTTTATCGATAAATGGATCGGGATCCGGCGGTGTACTTTCAAGCCCTGATTATTTATGAAGGAGGGGATAAGGGGTGGTGGGGCGGAGCCTTTTTTCTACCTTATTTTTTGCACAATCTCAGTCCGGTAAATTGCCATCTCATTTGGGGGTGAAAAAAATTGCGGTAAGTAGTTCTGTGGTGCTCAGGGGGTGTAGCGATGCTGTGACCTTTGAGTACCATTTGATTCACCATAAATTTTCCATTGTACTCACCGATGGCTCCGGGTGGTTTTTTGTATCCGGGATAGGGTAAGTAGGCGCTGTGAGTGTGTTCCCACCTGAGTCCGGTTTTTAGTTTTGGAGCAGCCACCTCCCATTCTGCTTCGGTGGGCAATCGCATTTTTTTCCATTCTGCAAATGCAAAAGCCTCGTAAAAACAGAGGTGCGTAATGGGTTCGTCTGTTTGCAAGGGTGTCAATCCACTCAATTTGAAAGTATTCCAACCGTTTGGTGTTTCTACCCAATAGAGTGGATGTCGGATGTGTTGCTGGTTTTTCCACTCCCATCCATCGCTGTGCCAGAAAGTCGGGTTTTCGTAGCCTCCGTCCTCCATAAATGCGAGGTATTCCCCGTTGGTGATCAAACGGGTGGATATTTCGAAAGGCTGTAAAAAACAGTTGTGAGCAGGTCTTTCGTTGTCAAAGGAAAAGAGCTTTTCGTCGGTACCTATGGCGTAAATTCCCTCCGGGATTTTTATGAATGTACTTTCTGAGACTCCTTCTTTTCCCTCGTTAAAATTTTTATCGTAAATCGGGTAGAGGGGATTTTGAGCGAGGGAGTATTTGATGTCGGTCAGCAATAACTCCTGATGCTGTTGTTCGTGGTGAATGCCGGTCAAAAATGTTTCCAGGGCATCATCCGTCCATTGGGGTATCAATTGATTCATGTGTCGGTCCACATGGTCTCTGTATTGTAAAACTTCCTCTACCGAGGGCCTGCTGATGAGGCCGCGCTGGTCTCTGGGCGTCCGCTCCCCCTTGCTGTCGTAATAACTGTTGAAAAGGAAGTTGAAGTCGGGGTGAAATACCCGGTAATCGGGCAGGTGTTTTTTTAGCAAAAACTCCTCGAAAAACCAAGTAGTGTGAGCGAGATGCCATTTGGGCGGACTGGTGAAAATGGCCGCTTGCAATCCGAAATCCTCTGTTTTGAGTGGGGCGGTGAGTTTGAGACTGTGGTCCCGCACTTTTCTATAGAGGCTTAAGTGATTTTCTGTTATTGAATCTTGAGTCATAAGTCAATGTTTATGTTATTTCAGTCGACTTTCAATGACAATGGTTTGTGTCAGGGATTTGTGTACGGGGCATTTATCGGCTATTTCCAACATTCGCTTTTTTTGTTTATCATCCAGGTCTCCATCCAATTCAATGGTGCGGGTGATGTGATCCAGCTTTTCATTTTTGTCCGTATTCTCCGCATCGCTTACGTGCTTTTTTTCGTGTTGCAGATGTATTCTGACTTCTTTGAGATCCCATTTTTTGTGGTTGGCGTACATGCGCAGCGTCATGGCCGTACAGCTTCCAAGGGAGGCGTTGAGCAAGTCGTAGGGAGATGGGCCGTAATCGTAACCACCGGCCGATCGCGGTTCATCGGCCATAAGACTGTGTTTGCCCATTTGAATTTGAGTGGTAAATTTATCCTCCTCGTCTCCCAGTCTTACCCATGTGCCTTCTGTACTTTCGGCTACCGGATCCGACTTGTGATCGAGATACCTCTTTGCCCAGGAAGCGATGAGTTCGCCGGTGTAAAGGCCATCTTCTTCCCGGGAGAGCAGGTGGTCTGCCCCATCGAGGCTGACAAAACTTTTGGGATGCATAGCGGCTGTATAAATTTTTTCTGCCTCTCCTATACTTACGATTCGATCCTGAGGAGAATGAAGAATGAGCAGAGATTTTTTTAGTTTCTTAAGTCTATTTTTGATGCTGTTTTTCTCCAGATCCTCCAGGAATTGGCTTTTGATGGTAAAGCTTCTGCCTGCAATGGTGACTTTTGCTTTTCCCTCTGACTTGATTTCATCGATGTCGGATTCTATCAGGTGCTTAACATGCAGGGGATCAGCGGGGCTGCCGATGGTTGCTACAGCCCGCAAATCCGGCAATTCGGAAGCTGCGATAAGTGCGGCAGTGCCTCCGAGTGAGTGTCCGATCATCAAGACGGGGGGCTTGTGGTTTTCTTTCATATAACTACAGGCCGAGAGAAGATCACTAACCTGAGAGCTGAAGTTGGTTTCAGAAAAATCTCCCTCGCTTTGTCCCAGGCCCGTGAAATCGAATCGGAGAAGTCCGAAGCCTTTATTGGTCAGTCCATCTGCTATGTTTCTTACAGCGCGTAAGTCTTTTGAACAGGTGAAACAATGAGCAAAAATAGCGAAATGTTGGGGCTTATGAGTGACCGGCATTTCCAGTCGAGCGGACAAGGTCACTCCGTCCCGGTTTTTAAAACTTATTTTTTTTGATTTCATGGATGTTCTAATTAGAATGAATTCCGGTTGCGCGGAAAATGACAGGACAAATTACCCCTGTATAAGTTAAAGGAACGGAATGAAACTATGTTCAATGGGAATAAAAATCAATCCGGCTTGAGCTGGAGCGCAGACGGATCAGCGGGTTCAATTTTTGCATCTGTCTAGGCTCTGTTTTTATTGTTTTGTTAAACAAAAATCAGGTTTCCAATATTTTAATACCTTTGGGTCAAACAATGCAGAGTTATGGCGAGAATTACTCTTTTGTTGCTTTTCTTTACAGGGAGCACTTTCCTTTTCGGGCAGATCCCGGTTCACTACAGTTCTTCTGAGATTCATCACGAAATCAAGAAGTTGAATACACTGGGGACTGTTTTGTATGTGGCTGCCCATCCTGACGATGAAAATACCCGGCTGATATCGTGGCTGGTCAATCACAGACATGTGGAGACCACCTATATTTCTACGACACGGGGAGGAGGAGGACAAAATCTGATCGGCCCCGAGTTGGGAGATGAGATGGGGGTCATCCGGACTCAGGAATTGTTGGGTGCCCGGAGGATAGATGGTGGAAATCAGTTTTTTGCCAGGACCCGGGACTTTGGATTCAGCAAGCATCCTGATGAGACATTTGATATGTGGGGCAAGGAAGAATCCCTGTCCGATGTAGTTTGGGCGATACGCAAACATAGGCCCGATGTGGTGATCAACCGATTTGACCACCGCTCACCGGGAAGGACGCACGGACACCATACCGCCGCAGCCATTCTGGGGTACGAGGCATTTGATTTGAGCAGCGACCCCGAGGCCTTTCCCTATCATTTGGAATACGCTGAGCCCTGGCAGCCCCGCCGATTGTTTTTCAATACCTCCTGGTGGTTTTTTGGCAGCAGGGAGCGATTTGAGGAGGCCGACAAGTCCGACATGGTCACAGCCGACATTGGCGTTTACCTACCCTTGTTGGGAGAGTCGAATTCAGAGATTGCAGGACGGAGCCGAAGTATGCACAAGTGCCAGGGGTTTGGTGCAGCGTCTACCCGCGGCAGTCAGATAGAATACATGGAGTTTTTAAAGGGAGAGGGGTTGAACGGCAGTAACGATTTGTTTGAGGGAATTGATATTACCTGGAACCGGGTAGATCCGAGCGGTCGTCTTTTAGAACTGGGAAAAAGGCTGGACGCCGAATTTGATCATCGCCATCCGGAGAAATCCATTGAGACCTTGCTGGCCATGAAGGATTTGATTGAAAAAATCGAGGATGATTTTTGGAAGGAAAAAAAGTTAGAAGAGGTCAAAGATTTGATTCTGTGGTGTGCCGGGCTTTTTCTGGAGACTGCCGCTGACAGGCAGTACGCCACGGCAGGAGAGGAAGTGGAGTTTACAACGGAGGTGACTTTGCGTTTGCCCATTGAGGCCACGTTGACCAGAATGGGCTTTTACCCCAATGGTACAGATACCACCATGAACCTTTCTCTCGAGCACAACCGGGCGTATAAATTTTACGACAACTTAGACATACCTTTGGATGCTTCGCTGACCACCCCCTATTGGTTGGTTGAAAAGGGAAGCAGTGGCCTTCAGGACGTACCGGATCAAAATATGCGGGGAGTGCCCGAGACGCCACCCTATCTCTATGTCGATTACGAATTGGAGATTTCGGGAAGAAAATTGCATTACCGGTTGCCGGTCATCTACAAATACGTAAACCCCGCTGATGGAGAGATCTACGAGCGATTTGATATACTTCCCCGGGTTACGACTCAATTTATGAGTAACACTTTTATTTTTGGTGACGATGGTGCGCGGGAAATTGAAGTGGCTGTGCGAGGGGCGAAAGACAATATTGGGGGAGAGTTGAGTTTGATTCTGCCCGATGGCTGGGAGGCAAGTGAAACAAATTGGGACTTTCACGTTTCCCGCAAGGGGCAGACCAGGGTATTTACGACTACCTTAAAACCCCCGCCTTACGCAAGTGATGAGACCCTTAAATTACAAGCGACAGTGGACGGTGAGATTTACGACAGGAGTCTGACGGTCATAGAGTACGATTACATTCCAAAACTCAATGTTTTATCGCATGCCGAAGCCCGGGCAGTAAAAGTCGATGTAGAGATAGCCGGGAACCGCATCGCCTACATCATGGGTGCGGGGGACGATATTCCTGCAGCGCTCCGGCAAATTGGGTATCGTGTAGACATGCTGGAACCCTCTGAGCTCCTCACTGCTCCTATTTCCCATTACCGGGCTGTGGTTACGGGAATTCGCGCTTACAATACAGTGAATGAACTTGGATTCGCCCAGGAGCGAATGTTTGAATACGTTAAAAACGGGGGCAATCTCATCGTACAATACAATACCGGATTTAGGTTGAATACGGATCAGATCGCTCCCTACCACTTGAATATCTCCAGGTACAGGGTTACCAATCACGAGGCGGAAGTTAGATTTCTCGCCCCTGAACACCCGGTGTTAAATTTCCCCAACACCATTACAGAAAAAGATTTTGAGGGTTGGGTGCAGGAAAGGGGATTGTACTTTGCGGATGAGTGGGGCGATGAATTTACAGCGGTACTCGGAGCGAATGATCCCAACGAGCCATCCAGAGACGGAGGGCTTCTCATAGCGCCCTATGGGGAGGGGTATTACATTTATACCGGGTATGCCTGGTTCAGGCAGTTGCCGGCCGGAGTTCCCGGTGCCTTCAGACTTTTTGCTAACATACTATCACTCTGAGAAAATGAATAGAGAAGAGAAGTCATCTATGTACGTGGGACCGGATAAGGAAAAAGCTCCAATATTGGGTAGCTGGAAGCGCATTTACATTTGGTTGATGTTGCTGAACGTCATTTTTGCTGTCCTCTTTTACATCTTTATGCGAATCTATACCTACTGAACTTATGAGTCCAATTGACTGGATAGTATTGTGCGGTGCACTTGCACTAATTGTTCTTTACGGCATAATTAAAACGAGGCACATCAAAACTTCCGAAGGGTATTTGCGGGGCGACGGAACCATGCAGTGGTGGCTGATCGGAATTTCTATAATGGCAACCCAGGCTTCGGCCATTACTTTTTTGTCTACACCCGGTCAGGCCTATGCCGATGGGATGTCTTTTGTGCAGTTTTACTTCGGTCTGCCGCTCGCCATGGTGCTACTCTGCATTTTTGTGCTGCCCTTGTATTACAAACTTAAGGTGTATACAGCCTACCAGTTTCTGGAATCGCGATTTGATTTGAAAACCCGGAGTCTGACCTCCATTTTGTTTTTGATTCAGAGGGGGCTTGCAGCCGGAATTACCATTTATGCTCCATCCATTATACTGTCTACCATTTTGGGTTGGAACCTCAATCTGACCAACGTCATTATTGGCTTCCTGGTGATTCTCTACACTGTGGCCGGAGGGACTCAGGCGGTCAGTCAGACCCAAAAACAGCAAATGATTGTCATCATGACCGGAATGTTTCTGGCTTTTTTCTTTAGCATTCATCTGCTGCCGGAGAACATGGGTTTTAATGATGCGATGTTTATCGCAGGAGAAACCGGCCGGTTGAATGTCATTGATTTTGAATTCGACTTGTCCAACAGGTACAATGTGTGGTCGGGACTCATAGGCGGCACGTTTTTATTCCTCTCCTATTTTGGAACCGACCAGTCTCAGGTTCAGCGCTACCTCTCCGGAAAATCCCTGAACGAGAGCAGAATGGGTTTGATGTTCAACGGCTTGTTTAAAATACCCATGCAGTTTTTTATTCTTCTGGTAGGGGTGATGGTGTTCGTCTTTTTTCAGTTTCAGCAATCGCCCATGCACTTCAATCCGGCCAATACTGCCATTGTTCTCGAGTCCGACCGCAGCGATGATTACCTCTTATTGGAGTCGGAGTACCTGGATGTGATAGCGGAGAAAAAAGGCCTGATTCATCAATACACCGATTTGCGTCAGACTGAGGGAAGAGGGCAGGGAACTGAGGCATTGGCCAATGAAATCCGCGGTTTAATGGATGCGGAGAATCAGTTGAGAGAGGATGCCAGACAACTCATCAGTCAGGTAGATTCCCGCCTCGACACCAAAGATACCGATTACGTCTTCATTTCTTTTGTATTGAATTATCTTCCAGTCGGCCTGGTAGGTCTGCTTTTAGCGGTTATTTTTTCTGCGGCCATGTCTTCCACTGCATCAGAGCTCAATGCACTCTCAACCACTACGGTGGTGGATTTGTACAAGAGAAATTTTGCAAAGGAAAAATCGGACAACCACTATCTGAGAGCCTCAAAGGGTTTTACTATTTTGTGGGGACTGATTGCATTGGCCTTTGCGACTTTTGCCTCTTTATTTGAAAATCTGATCCAGGCTGTCAATATCATTGGATCACTGTTTTACGGAGCCATTTTAGGGGTGTTTGTCGCGGCCTTTTTTATGAAGCATCTCAAAGGGAGGCATATATTTCCGGCGACGCTGATTGCAGAAGCCATGGTCATCGGCACCTATTTCCTTGACCGCTACGGTTATATAGAACTGGGGTATTTGTGGTTAAACCTACTGGGTTGTGTTTTGGTAATGATTGTAGGTCAGGTTATTTACTATCTCTACAAAATCAAATTAAAATAAGCCCCGGGGATGAATGAATTGAAAGACAGAATTCAGAAACTACAAAATTCTTCTTCTTCTTTGCTCGAACCCGATGCCAATATGCGGAGGGAGTGGCTGCAGCAGGTTCAGTGGTATGCAGAAGAGTTTCTGGAGAGAACCGATACGGGTGCAGCTTATGAGCATCTGGATTCTTCTGCAGCCTTGGAAGTGGGTGGAATGGAGGAATCGGGGATTGGTATGGAAAGGTTGTTGGAAATATTTGAAGAAGCGGTGGAAAAACCGGGCATCAATCCCGCTTCAGGGGGACACTTGGGGTATATACCGGGGGGCGGTTTGTACAGCGGTGCCCTGGGTGATTTTTTAGCAGCAGTCACCAATCGATACGCCGGAATTTATTTTGCCAATCCGGGAGCGGTTCGCATGGAACAGCAGATGGTGGATTGGATGAAAAAAATCCTGGGCATGCCGGAAGATGCTACAGGAAATTTGAGTTCCGGGGGATCGGTGGCTACTCTGACAGCGGTTACTGCGGCGAGAGATTCGAGGAAAATCCGGGGAGCTGCTGTTTCAAAATCTGTCGTTTATTCGACTACGCAGGCCCATCACTGCCTCCACAAAGCACTGCGGATTGCCGGATTGGGTGAGGCCCATCACCGTGCAGTGTCTCCCGATAAGTCTTTTAAAATGCCGGTGGATCAACTGGAAAAAACCATTGTTGAAGATAGAAAAAAAGGCCTGAATCCCTTCCTGGTCGTCAGTTCAGCGGGAACTACTGACAGTGGAGTGGTGGATCCCCTTTTGGAAATCGATGAAGTATGTAAAAAGTACGGCCTGTGGCATCATGTCGATGCGGCCTACGGCGGTTTTTTTGTGTTGGTGGAAAAATTAAAACCCCTGTTTTCCGGCCTGGAAAAAGCGGACTCCATTGTCATAGACCCCCACAAGGGATTGTTTTTGCCTTACGGGATTGGAGCGGTATTGATCAGAGATTTGGATGCTGTGTTGCAAAGTCATCACTATCAGGCCGGTTATATGCGCGACGCTTACAGTGCGAATAATCCACTGTCTCCAGCAGATATTTCACCTGAACTTACGAGGCATTTCAGGGGGCTGAGAATGTGGCTTTCTCTAAAACTATCGGGAGTAGACTGTTTTAGAAAAGCATTGGAGGAAAAACACCTGCTCGCACTTTACTTTTGGGAAAAAATAAAATCTCTAGATTTTGAAACGGCAGATCCTCCGGAATTGTCGGTTGTTTTGTTCAGATACACCCGGGGTCTGGAGACCGCGGAAATCAATGCATTTAACCAAAAACTGATAGCGGCCTGTCACCGAGATGGCCGCGTTTTTTTGTCGAGCACCACCATAGATGGAAAGGTTTGGTTGAGGTGCGCCATACTCAGTTTTCGAACCCATCTTAAAACCATTGACCAGGCTCTCCTCATGCTGACCGAGCAACTCAAAATGCTTCAGAGTAAGTGAAGTTGAAGGAATGGAGTTTTGTAACCGATAGAGTGGTTGAAGAGAATTGGTCTTCTGGTTGTTTTACAGGCTATTTCTACTTCAATAAATCCCCTGGAAAGTGATGGGCAGGTTCATAAAAAAAGGGCTGCGAAAAATTCACAGCCCTTGTCGATATGACTTTTATTATTGACCATTTTACAATGGAACCGAACCGGATCAGAAAGATTTCGTTTGGCTCAACGCTTTGACCCGGCTAAAAGTCGCATTGAGTTACTACCTGGATGCCTTGATTTCTTCTATAGTAGCATTATTCATTCGAGGATAACCTTCATTGCCCATTTCTCTGGCCAGTTCCGAAGATCGGTTCAGTGATTTAATGGCATCGTTGTGCTTGCCCAATTCCATTTCGATAAGGCCTTTGGTCCTCAACACCCAGAAACGCTCCCCGTCCATATCTATGCTTTTATTCATCCACTTCAGAGCCTGCTCGAGGTCTTTGCCTTCCTGTAGATAGTAATTGGCAGCAACGAAATAGTCTCTTCCGGAAGGTCCGCTGAGTACGCGATCTATATTGGCACTTACTTTAGAGTCCGTATCCAGCGTAAAAGGAATGCTGATGGAAGTGTTCTCCCAAACCAGAAGAATATCTGCGCCATTGTTGCGCAGGTTATTTACGGTAATGGTAAAAGTTTCCATAAAGAAATTCTCGTGATGATTGGGATTGACATTGATGACCAATGCGTCCTCTTCCACATCTCTCCCACCGGGAGTATTGTGGCTCAGGTTACTGTGAAAGATGACTTCCCACTGCCTTTGACCGGGTACAGTAAACAGAGAGTATGTTCCTGCTTCCAAGGTATTTCCAAGGATCTCTATATCATCGGAAAAAGTAATTTTGGTGGATGCATTGGCTCCCGTTCTCCACGGCTCATTGTACGCAACCAGGTCGCCGAAGATGACTCTTCCTTTGGCACTGGGTCGGTTGTAGTCAATGTGAACTTCGCTCAGTCCTACATCATAGGTCACCTTGGCATTGGGACTCGCTGCAGGAGTTGTAAGTTGAGCCTCTGCCTGAGTAATGGAAAAAAAACAGAAGAAGCCTGCGATAAAAATTGGTAATAAGTTTTTCATAATTGTAAAGTTTATTGTGTTAGAAAAATTTGAAATTAAAAATATAAACAATGGTTTAGAAATTTTGATTCTAATTAATCAAAAAAAGAATCGTACTGATTGTTGTCGTTTTTTTTGTTTTTTTCCGGATGCCTGTCGGGGATTTTTAATTCTCTATCTGATTTTGGTGACTCTTTTAAAAGTTCTTCCTTTTCCTTTCCCAGTAATAAAGAGTCTCCGCGTTTTTCCCAGTCCTCCAGCATGGCCAGCCCCCGCTCCTCAAATATGCCTTTCTGCAAATCAATCGATGACATGAAGTTTTCAGAGAGCTTCATAAATTGCTCCATCTCGCCCACTTTTTCAGCCACATCATCCGCCACAGCATCCAATGCCCTGTCAAATGTAATTCGCTGATCGGTATTTCCGCTGATAATATTCATGGCCGATTGCATGGCCGAGTGGCCGGCGTGAATAATTTCTCTTTCTTTTTCTTTTATTTCTATTTGATCTTCAATATCTTCTACCAGGATGGATGAATTTTCATACATCTTATGCAGGACTTTGTATAACAATTCCATTTTTTGGTGCAACTCTTCCAGCTTTAGGTTGGAGTCTTTTAACCGGCCGGCTCTTCTGGATTTTAGAATGACCACCGACCTCTCGTCTGTTTCTCGGGCCTCATTTACAAGGTGGAGATTGGATTCAATGTCTTTTTTATTCAAGTGAATTTGCTCATGCAACAGATGCATTTGCCCCCTCAGCTTGCCCATTTGTCGGTACATGGTTTTTAAGTTTTTACGCAGGTCTGACAGGTAGCCTTTGAGTATCCCGATGGGGTCGAGTTGAATAAACAGACCGGTAAACCAACGCATTACGTTTTGATACATGTAAAAGATGAGGGTGCGCATTTTGGTATCCAACAGAATGTAAGCAAGTGAAGCGAAAATGAGTAGGAATAAACTCAACCACAGTATGTTTTCTGCAAGCATTACCAAAACCGGTAAAAAGGTGTAGAGAGCAAAAAGTCCACCACCTACCAACACCAATAGAATAATGGATCCAACGACTCCTTCGGGTCTTTTCCAGAAATTACTCCTCGATGGCAAGCTGTTTTCCATGTCCTAAAAGAATATATTTACGTTTTGTTTATTTGTTTTTACGTTTCGGTGCTTCAACGACCCCATGGGTTGATTGGTCTCAATTTTAATCGAGGTAGTCGTTAAAGTTCTCGAGGTCCTTTTTAATTTTTGATTTCAAAAACCGAAGTGAACCTTTAAAGTCTGCAGCGGTTTTTTCAATTTTTTCCCGCTGATCGTTGAGTTCCTGTTTTTCAGTACTTATTTTTTGTTCTAACTGACGAATCTCTTCCTGTATTTTTTCGATTTCGGATTGTTTGGCAAAAATCTCGTCCCTCAGCTTCTTTATTTCCTCCTTTTTATTGTTGATGCGCAACTGTCTCTGCGATCCCAGGGTTCTGTCAAACTTATTTTGCTCCTCATCCAATACCGTGAGAAAATAGCGGGCAGATTTCATCAGCGCCTCTTTGTCTACACCTCGGTTTGAAGCAATGGCAAAAGCGGTTTCGTATTTGGTTTTTTGATCAAAATCCAAGTGGTTGAGAGACTTTATATTCTGCTTAAAATCGAGGTATACTGATTCCTTTTCCGCAGCGGCCTTCATGGCATTGATGAGAATGGAAAGGAATTCACTGGAGGGCTTTCCCGGATTCAATTCCCCCTCCTCCTCCTTGTCTGTTTCAACAGTCCGCTCCGGCGGCTTTTGCGATTCGGGGGGAGACATATCACTGGGGGCAGAAGTGTCTGATTTTGGAACTTCCACTAAAAACAAAGACTTTATCCTGTCGATTAAGCTGCTCATATGGTTTTTAAATAGCTGGTCAAAATTAGTCATTATTTAGCAAACCACTTAAAATTGAGCCTTGTTTATAGCGGACACTTGCAGTTTGACCACAATCGATGGTTCCCGGGATGAAAAATGTACTTTATTTGTTACTTTTGAGTTTTTAAAATCAGACCCTTTACAATAGACAACTGATAGCCAAATTGAGATGAGGGTCGTAGCTTGTATCTCGGACCCGCAGTCATAAGTTTACTTAAAATTTAAATCAATGAAAGAGCTTTTTCCAAAAGTCACTTCAGAAATAGGCCTTTTAAAAAAGGTGATTGTTCACAGGCCCGAAGCTGGCATTGCACGGGTTACGCCCAAGCGTGCATCCGAGCTGCTGTTTGACGATATTGTATTTCTGCCCAAGATGCAGGAAGAGCACGATGTGTTTACCAGTATTCTGGAACTGTTCATCGGGTCTGAAAATGTTATTACCATACAAAAACTACTACAGGAGGCCCTGGAGGCTGACAATGAACTCAGAGAAGAGTTCATTGATATGGTTTTTGACTACGAAGAAGTCCCCGATAAATTCAAGCCGTATCTCGAGGATTTGGGGGTGACCGAGTTGTCGGAAACACTGATATCCGGATACCTGAAAAAGGAAAAGAGATATCTCTTTGACCCCGTTCCCAATCTCATTTTCACCAGAGACATCGCCGTTGCCATAAACGAACATATGCTTATCACCAAAGCGGCCAAGGCGGCGCGCTTTAGAGAAAATCTGCTGACCCGGTATATTTTTCACGCTCATCCTCAGTTGGCGCACCTGAAGGGAGCAGGGAAAATAATCAACCTCAATATTCTCAATGACTTCCCCCCCTCTCCCAATGGGTATCCTGTTTCTGTCGAGGGAGGCGATGTGATGGTTCTCAATAAGGATTATTTGCTGGTGGGCAATTCTGAGCGAACCACGGAGTATTCTATTCAGAGCCTGATGGAGATTTTGTTTGAGAAAAAAGTGGTTAAAAATGTGGTTCAGATCAACATTCCTTTTGAGCGATCGTATATGCACATCGACACTTTGTTTACCCAGGTCAATCACCGGCACTTTGTCGGTTTTACCCCCATTATCGAAGAGGGAAAAAGGTCGGATGTACTGGTACACAGCGTTGATGGCAGTCGCCGTTCTTACCGCTCCGTAATGGAGTTTCTCAAAACAGAAATATCCGGTGAAATCGAATTGATTCCCGCGGGAATGGGGAAGTCGCCCTATCAGGAAAGGGAGCAATGGACGGACGGTTGCAATCTGGTGGCCATAAAGCCCGGTGTCGCCATTTCTTATGAGAGGAACCCATTTACGGAAAAGGCTTTCCGGGAGTTTGGTTACACGATTGTGTCTGCGCGGGATTTATTGAAAAAAGTGAAGAGCGGGAAACTCGAGCCCTCCGAAATTGAACAAACCATAATTACCATTGATTCCGGTGAACTCTCCAGAGCGAGGGGTGGTTCGCACTGTATGACCTGTCCGATTATCAGAGAGTAGTGAAGACATGTGCGAACTTTTTTTATTTGAAAAATTATGGCTGCGATTGATGGAAATAAGTTGCCTTTGATTTTCTGAATGTATTCACGGTCGGCCTGGTTGCGTGATTCTTTTCGGTGAAGGGGGCGGCCCCTTAAATAGAATTCGACTTAAAATCAGATTTCCCACGGAGTTTCGTTAAAGTCTTTAACTTTGCATTTTTTTAAGGCAGAGTGGATTGGTGGAGACCTATTCGATGGGGAGTTGAAACCATGAATGAGTGCCAATTTCT
>SKYC01000358.1 GCA_007128085.1 Saprospiraceae bacterium
AACTCCAATTGACCAGGGGAATTGAATAACTTGAATAATCAAAGGATTGTGGAAAGGGAAGCAATACCAATTGCACGTACTTACCAAAAGTATAAAGGATGGTGGCGTATTGCTCCAAAATACTCATCTCGGTTAAGGGAAAAATTACCGATTGGCTATCCAAAGTCAAAGTGGGATATAAGTTCCCCATTACCAACAGACGTGCGATTGAAAAAAGGCCCAGGGACAATGCGATTGTACCCATATTGAGTAAAAACCGCCTTTTTTCAACTCCTTCAAAGAAATGCAGGGCCAGGGGAATCAAAAACACATACAATACCGACCATTCAGAGCTAAAGAGGCAAGCTGTCATAGCCGTAAATAAAAGCAGTAAATACCAGCCATTGCCACTTTTTTGAAATTGACTTGCTCCGTAAAAACCCGCCAATGCTGTTGAAAATGCCAGTAAAAATTCACGTCCGGAAAGCCCTGCAACCACTTCCGTTTGGAGGGGGTGAATGACAAAAAGCAAAGCAGCAAGAAAAGGAATGGATGCAAATACCTTTTTTCCAGTCGTAGTATTGTTAAAAAAATACCGCCTAAGAAAATAAAAAATCATAATTCCACTGAAGGTGAACAGCAAAAGATTTACCCAACGACTTAGGGTTGGATTGGGACCGACCAGTTCGTATTCGAGAGCGTAAAGTGCCTGGCCGAGAGGCCGGTATACCCCCTCATCCAAAAGTTCTCTCCGGTCGCCTATGTAGCCCGCACTCCCGTCCATTGAAAATATGGAGTACAAACCACAGGCACCTGAACTTGTAAATTCATTTTCAGCGATCACGGGATGGTCGCAAGGCAAATAATCATAAGAAAGTGAAGGGGCGTAAAGACCCATGGAGACCAAAAAAATTACGCCTATGGCAAAATAGCTGTAAGGATCAGACAAAAAGTGATTCGACTTTTTGGTCGGGTTTGTTATCATGAATAAATTCTTTCGCTACAGGAAAAAAGAAACAGTCTACGACTGTAATAATAGATCCGGAGACAGAAAGTTTTCTCGCAATGTTCCGATTTACATATGCACTTGAGAAAATGAGAACCTGATAATTCGTATTTCAAGTGCAGTTAAATGATCCCCGGGATCAAAGCCTGCCACTCCTGAAGAATCGGTATTGTCTTAACCTCTGATATCAAAAGTTTTTTCTATAATTTCTTTTTGTTGTTTTTCATGGATCTTTTTATAGCCGGTAGCGGGGGATGCACTGGGTTTTCGGCTGATGCACTTCAGCTGGTCGCACCCCATGGTGATAGACATGTACCACCAGGCTCCCATATTCTGAGGTTCTTCCTGTACCCAATACCGTTCTGCGTGACTGTACTTTTTGAGAATATCGTCAATTTGCTTTTGGGGAAAGGGATAGAGTTGCTCCAATCTCACCAAAGCGACCTGATCCAGATTGTTTTCATCCCGGTATTCTTTCAGGTCGTAGTAGATTTTCCCCGTGCACAATACCAAACGTTTTACCTTTTTTACCTTTTTATCATCCATGGTTGGATCATCAATGACCTCTTGAAACCTCTTATTGGATAAAAAGTCACTAATATTGCTCACACATTCAGAATGTCGCAACAGAGATTTGGGAGACATTACAACCAGAGGTTTTCGAAACGACCAGGCGAGTTGTCTGCGCAGGGCGTGAAATAAATTCGCAGGAGTGGTCATATTGACGATTACCATATTCTGATCTGCGGCGGCCTGTAAAAACCGCTCCAGACGAGCGCTGGAGTGCTCGGGGCCCTGCCCTTCAAATCCGTGTGGGAGCAACATGACCAGACCGTTCATTCTCTGCCATTTACTTTCCGCAGCAGCTATGTATTGGTCGACGATCACCTGAGCTCCGTTGAAGAAATCTCCGAATTGAGCTTCCCAGATAACCAGTGATTCCGGGGTTGCCAGGCCGTAGCCGTATTCAAAACCGAGAACGGCAAATTCAGAAAGAAGAGAGTTGTATATTCTAAATTTCCCCTGGTTTTCATCCAGATTGTCTAAACGGCCATACTCCTCATAAGTGTTCTTGTCGTAAAAAAAACTGTGTCGATGTGAAAAAGTGCCCCTTTTTACATCCTGGCCACTCATTCTCACATCTTTTCCATCTGTGAGAATAGAAGCATAGGCCAACAGTTCAGCCATTCCCCAATCCAGGGTATTGTCTTTTTTGAGTCGCTCAATTCCCTTCAGAATGCGGTTGACTTTACCAAGAGGTGAGAATTCCTCCGGCACATTGATCAAGTTTCTCAAAAGACCTATAACGCGGTCTTTGACAATTCCCGTAACGGGAGACTTTTCAAAATCCTTGAGAGTGGATTTTTTATTCAATGCCCTCCAGGCCTGCTCGGGCTCCTGGTATTTGTAGTCGAGCGGTTTTTCCTTTACCATTTCCAGGCGATCCTGAAGGGTGGACCAAAAGTCCTCCTCCATTTCCTTGGCTATTTTGCTTTCCAAATCACCCCTCTGGACCAAAATATCACTGTACAGTTTTCTGGGGTTGGGGTGAGTTTTTACAATGCCGTACATTTCGGGTTGTGTAAACTTGGGATCGTCGCCCTCGTTGTGTCCGTGTTTTCGGTAACAGACCATGTCAATAAAGACATCCGTATGAAATCTCTGTCGGTATTCTACGGCCAGTTTTACGCAGTATATCAATGCCTCCGGATCGTCTCCGTTGACGTGGAAGATGGGTGCCTGAATCAAATTTCCAACTCCAGTCGAGTATATAGATGTTCTGGCGTCGTCAAAATCTGTCGTAAACCCGATTTGATTGTTGATCACAAAATGAATGGCTCCACCGGTGTAGTAACCGGATAACTGACTCATTTGGGCGAGTTCATACGCCACCCCTTGCCCGGCAATCGCCGCATCTCCGTGAATGAGGATGGGGCAGATTTTTTTAAAGTCAGAATTGTATAAGATATCTGCCTTGGCTCTTGAGAAACCAATGACCACGGGATTCACAGACTCCAGGTGAGAGGGATTCGGGACCAACTTCAAATGGACTTTTTTGCCATATCGAGATTCTACCAAGGAGCTGTAACCGAGGTGATACTTCACATCGCCGTCTCCAAAACTCAAATCCGGCACAGCCGTTCCTTCAAATTCATTGAAAATCTGCTCGTAGGTCTTTCCCATTATATTTGCCAGGACATTCAATCGGCCGCGATGGGCCATACCGATGACGAACTCCTCTACTCCCCCTTCACTGCCTTCGTCAATGATGGTTTGTAAAGCTGGAATGGTCGCTTCACCCCCCTCCAGCGAAAACCGCTTTTGACCGATGTATTTGGTGTGGAGAAAACGCTCGAAAACTTCGGCTCCGTTCAGATTTTGGAGAATGTATTTTTTGGTATCCAGGTCAAGGCCGTAATCCAAACCACTTTGTCGGTTTTCAATTTGGTCCCGCAACCAGTGCCTCACTTCCCGATCTTTAATGTGGGTGTATTCAAAACCAATGTTGCCACAATACAGAAAATTGATTCGATCGATAACCTCCTGCAATGTCGCTCCTTTAAGGCCCAGGGCGGCAGCAGCCGCAAACTTTTTATCCAGGTCGGACTCCTGAAGTCCGTAATCCGAGAGATTGAGCCGGGGTTTTCTGTCTCTTCGCTGTCGAATCGGATTGGTAGTGGACAACAAATGCCCCCTGGCTCTGAATCCGTAAATGATAGAATACACACCGAATTCTTTTTCCAGTGAATGATCCGTCCCTACTTTACCATTGGAAAAAGAAGCAAATTCAAATCCCTCGAAAAAAACGCGCCACCCCTCCTCTACGGATTCGGGATTGTCCCGGTACTTAACGTACAAGGACTCTATAAACCGGGGATGCGCATTAAACACATATGAATACTGTGACATTACTGTTGTAGAATTTTATTAGACGTTACGAACTCAAGCACCTCAATAAACCGAGGAGCAAACTCTTGTATTGCAAATATCTGCAATATTTATTTATTGCTCTCCCTTTTTAGGCATAATATCCATTCAATTTTAATTATAACTTACATGCCCTTGACTTTCAGGATATAATGAAACCTGTAAAACCTAAAAATGTTTGATTTTACTCAATCTTTGACAAGCCTTTGGAGAAACCTCCCTGCCCTGCAAACATAAAAAGGGATAAAAAAAATGGAATTGTATTTATATATTAGGAAAACTAAACGTATCTTTGCAGCCCAAAATATTTAAATCAGAATTAGAATGGCAAATCACCAATCATCGAAAAAGAGAGCGAGACAAGACGAGAAGAAAAGGTTGCACAACCGATTTTTCAAAAAAACCACTCGTACTTCTATTGCTAAACTCAGAGAAATAGAAGACAAGTCAGAAGCTGAAAAGTTTCTGCCTAAGGTGGTTCAAATGATCGACAAGCTCGCGAAAAAGAATCAATGGCACGCCAATAAGGCAGCCAACCTAAAGAGTAAGTTGTCCAGGCACGTCAACAGCCTGTAGCACTTCTCTACTGCCCTCAGGCAAACTTATAATTAGAAATCAGGCAATGGAATGTTTAATTCTGTTGCCTTTTTCTATTCACATAAGTCTTTAAATCCCGCAGATCCAAATGATCCAAGGGGCGGTCAATTATCCGGTCAATTCGATATCCCTTTTGGCCGGCCAATCGTCTGATTTGATTTTCAAGGCCTTTTGCAACGGAACCTGAAAAATACAGGGGAAACTTACGGGCCCCGGAGTATACATCCACATGCAGGGCAAAAAACAATTCCAGGCCTTTTTGCAATAGTTCAACCATATAAGGGTGCTCAAACTTATCCCTTAGGGTACCGAAAACGGAAGCCAAAAACCGATTGGGGTATTCACTGTTGTAAGTTTCATGGATGATCTGTTCCACATTCATGCCCATGCGATGTCTTAGTGTTTCACTCAATTCATCGGGCAACAACCCATAAGCCAGATCCCTCGTAATCGTTTTTCCGAAAAAAGCGCCACTGGCTTCGTCACCAAGTATATATCCGAGTGATGGAGATTTTTTGACATATCCGCTACCTTTCCAAAATATGGCATTTGATCCGGTACCGAGAATACAACAAATCCCTTCATTGGAACCTGCCAAAGACAATCCGACGAGAACGATGTCGGAATCCACATATATTTCTGCCCCCGGAAAAATGATCTCGAGTTCATTTTTAGCACTCATCAGCTTCTCTGCGGAGTTTAGACCCGCGCCGAAGAAGTACAATTCGCGAACCGTCTGTCCCTCCAATTGATTTTTCAGAGGTTGCACTTTTTCAGAAAAAAGACCCTGAGTCGAAATTGCAAAATTATGTCCACGGGAAACAAATGAAGCAGGCGGCTCTGCTTCATCAGTCATTACCAGCCATTTACAACTGCTCCCTCCACAATCTGCAATGAGTATCATGGGTCAAATTTAATCAATAATTTAGAACTCTTTCCGAGGGTACTTCAGGGTTCTAAAAATTGTGCATGCCGTGGTAATGCAGATTAATTATGGATTAAAATGCGCGGAGTAAACTTTGAATTCCCCTGATACGTTATAATAATGGTATCGAAAATTTTTATATATTTGAGCAAAATAATGTCCTTATGACTACTGAAACGTCCATGTTAGACAAGTTTGAAGAAAAAATTCGAAAAGAAATAAAAATAGAACCCAGGGACTGGATGCCCGAGAAATACCGAAAAACTTTGGTTCGGCAGATTTCTCAGCACGCTCACTCTGAAATCGTCGGTATGTTGCCCGAGGGCAATTGGATAACGCGTGCACCATCCATGAGGAGGAAAGTGGCCCTTTTGGCCAAAGTCCAGGACGAGGCCGGGCACGGACTCTACCTGTACAGCGCTGCTGAAACTTTGGGTACTACCAGAAAAGAAATGACAGACGATCTTCATACCGGAAAAGCCAAGTACTCCAGCATATTTAATTATCCCAGTTTGACCTGGGCAGATATAGGAGCCATTGGTTGGTTGGTGGACGGTGCGGCGATTATGAATCAGGTGATGCTTTGCAGAACGTCTTATGGACCTTATGCCAGGGCTATGGTGAGAATTTGTAAGGAGGAGTCTTTTCACCAGCGACAGGGTTATGAAATCATGCTGACACTGGCCCGCGGATCTGAAGAACAGAAAGCCATGGCTCAAGATGCACTCAATCGATGGTGGTGGCCGTCTTTGATGATGTTTGGTCCTCCGGATCACGAATCAAAACACACTGCCCAATCCATGGCCTGGAAGATCAAACGCAAAACCAATGACGAATTGAGACAGCAGTTTGTGGATGCCACGGTGCCGCAGGCAAAACTCATTGGCCTCAAAATCCCCGACTCCGACCTTAAGTGGAACGAGGAGAAAGGTAGTTACGACTTTGGCGAAATCGATTGGGATGAGTTTTGGAATGTAGTTAAAGGAAATGGCCCCTGTAACAAAGAACGCCTCAATGCCCGGGTAAAGGCATCCGAAAAGGGACAATGGGTACGAGAAGCAGCTGCGGCATTTGCTGAGAAGCAGAATCAAAGGAAAGCAAAGAAGGAGCAGGTCGCTTAATAAAGATAAGTTTTGCCCTTCCAATCAATAATGAGGTTCATTCTTTTTTCAATCCGCCCTAGATTGCCTTTAAAAAGCCATTTTTTTAATTTAAACGGCGAACAAATAGCGATCTGACCGGATGTAAAAACTGAAACCAAAATCAATTGTAAAAAAAAACCAAAAATGGATAAAGAAAAAGATTGGCCCTTGTGGGAAATTTTCATTCGAAGTCGTGCCGGACTGAATCACAAGCACGTTGGAAGTCTTCACGCTGCCGATGCCGATATGGCCATTGAAAATGCACGCGATGTTTACACGCGGAGAAATGAGGGAATTAGTATTTGGGTGGTAGAATCCAAACACATAACAGCTTCCAATCCGGAAGACAGCGAGTCCCTTTTTGAACCGGCGGACAATAAAATATACCGACACCCGACCTTTTACAATCTGCCGGATGAGGTCAAACACATGTAATGCGATTTGAAGTGTAATATTGGATTCATAAATAGGTCTGTCATTCCCGGCAGGTAAAGATACAACATGCGGTGACCTATACCCGGAACTTCATGGCGGGCCATAAAAAATCAACAAATGCAATCATATACCAAATACTCCCCCGAACTTGAATACGTATTGAGAATTGCCGACAACAGTTTAATAATGGGTCACAGGGTCTCCGAATGGTGTGGCCACGGTCCTGTACTCGAGCAAGACATCGCACTGACCAATATCGCTTTGGATCTCCTCGGACAATCCCGCATGTACTTGCAATACGCAGCAGAATTAATGGGTGGAGAAGAAACCGAAGACAGCCTCGCCTTTTTGAGAGACGCGATGCAATTCAGGAACTGTCTCCTGGTCGAACGACCCAATGGAGACTTTGCCCACACCATGGTAAGAAGTTTCTTATTCGATTCTTTTCACTACTTTTTCACAAAAGAACTGTTAAACTCATCCGATAAGCGGTTGAAAGACATTGCAGAAAAATCGTTGAAAGAAATTACTTACCACCGAAAATTCAGTGCTGAATGGACGATTCGATTGGGCGACGGAACAGAAGAGAGCCACAACCGCATGCAAAATGCCGTAGATGAACTCTGGCCGTACAAAGGTGAACTCACCCATCCCGATTCACTGGATAAGAAAATGGCTAAAAAGGGAGTGGGCGTTGATTTAAAAAAGATAGAGCCCATGGTGGGTGAATTTGTTGGGCAGATTATGGATCGAGCGGGTTTAAAAACTCCGCAGGATGTCTATATGCACCGCGGCGGCAAGGAAGGAACACACAGTGAACATCTCGGTTTCATTCTCGCCGAAATGCAATTTATGCAAAGAGCTTATCCGGGTCAAAAATGGTAAACCAATGAGTCTTACAGCCAGTAGTAAAGTATCAGAAAAAAAAATTTGGGAGGTTCTCGAAAATGTTAAGGATCCCGAAATTCCTGTTATTTCCGTGGTAGACCTGGGGATCGTCAGGGAGGTGAATTTAAACGACAATGAGGTAGAAGTACTCATTACTCCCACCTATTCCGGTTGTCCGGCCATGTCTGTTATCCGACTGGAAATAACTACTGCTCTGCTGGATGCCGGCTTTGAAAACATAAAAATACGCACGGTCCTCTCCCCTGCCTGGACGACCAAGTGGATGTCAGAAAAAGGGAAAAAAGCCCTGAAAGAATACGGAATTGCTCCCCCTATGGACGATGAGCGCGGTGAAGCTGATTTATTTGGTGAAATGCCAGCCGTGGAATGCCCGCACTGTGGATCCGGGAATACCCGCATGACCAATCGCTTTGGGAGTACCCCCTGTAAGTCCCTTCACCAGTGCAAAGACTGCAAGGAACCTTTTGATTATTTCAAGTGTCATTGAGTGATTTAAAACTCAATCCCCTATTGCACCCTCCAATTCAGAAAATCTTTGTTGTATATATTTTAGGTTGACTCCTTGCCAATCATGTATGGTAAAATGGGCCAGCT
>SKYC01000151.1 GCA_007128085.1 Saprospiraceae bacterium
CTGCTGGGATACGGCCTGGAAATTGTTGAAAACTTGCCAATTGACAGTCAGTCATAAAAAACTATCAGCCTCTGATTTTTAAAAAAGTGCCTAAAGTGGTTTGTTGCTAAAACACCATAAGTGTATGAATATCAGGTTGTATAGACGGAGTTAAATAAGACGTAGTCCGTAGTCATATCGCTACCAAAACCTACCACTTTTTCCTTTCCTGAATTGAGGTCGAGGATGACGTGAATGTGCGCTTCTCTGAGAAGTTTTTTAATGAAATTCCGATCGTAGGGCTGGGGTTGTCCTTTTTCAAGAACCTGAACTTGATTGCTCATATCCCCGATATACAAGTCGGTCTTTTTGTAGTTGAAATGGACCCCGGCATTTCCACAGGCACAAACAATTCGACCCCAATTGGGATCCCGTCCAAACATAGCCGTTTTTACAAGTATAGAACTGGATACCGCCCGAATGATTTTTCTGGCCACTTTTTCATTCTTGGCATTTTTGACAGTGTATTGTATAAATTTAGAGGCTCCTTCACCATCCGATACAATGAGTTTAGCCAGATGTAACATCAACTCCATGAGTTTTTCCTTAAAGGGTGCATAGGAGGGGTGTGACTCCGAATCAATTTCATCATTGCCGGCCAGGCCGTTACACATAACTGCTACCATGTCGTTGGTGGAGGTATCCCCATCAATGGTAATGAGATTGAAGGAATTATTGACGCACTCTTTAACAGTCCTGTCCAATAAAGCAGCATTGATGTTGACATCGGATACAATAAAAGCCAACATCGTTCCCATGTTGGGATGAATCATGCCGGAACCTTTCGAAATACCCGCCATGCTGACATCTTTGTTGTCCAGGGTGAGATTGACAAAGCCCTCTTTGGCAAAAGTATCAGTAGTCAAAATGGCGTTGGCGACAAAACTTCCCGCTTCCCCCCTGGAGGTCAATTTGGGAATATTTTCCCGGATACCGCCAATAATATCTTCGGTTGGAAAAGGTTCTCCTATGAGCCCAGTAGAAGCAATGATTACATCCTCCTGGGGAATCCCCAACAAAGATGAAGCCGTTTTGGCCATAGCTACAGCACCTCTCATTCCTTGTTTTCCTGTACAGGCATTTGCATTTCCCGCATTGCAGATCAGTACTTGAGCCCGTCCGTTTTTCAGGTGTTTTTTCGTGAGTTTTAAAGGTTCTGCCACTACTTTGTTGAGTGTATACGTAGCCGCAGCGACACAGGGAACTTCACTAAATATAATAGCGAGATCCCGCTTCATGGACTTAATACCCGTATGGGCACCCCAGCAGGTAAATCCCTTGACATCTGTTATGTTTTTATTCATCATAAGTTTTAAGGTTTTAAACTGATCAGATCCAGACCTTCCGTTTCCTTTAACCCAAACATGAGATTGGCGTTGTGAACGGCTTGACCGGCTGCACCTTTCATTAAGTTATCGATGGTTGAAATTACAATTATATTACCGGTTCTTGGATCAACAGTGGGGTAGAGGTCGCAGTAATTCGTTCCTCTGACCTCCTTTATTCCGGGGGCCTCTTCCCTGATGCGAACAAAGGGGTGACCACTGTATGTGATTTTGTAAATAGTAATGAGCTCTTCGTTAGATATTTTTACTCCATTTTTAATGCCCCCATAAATGGTGGACAGTATGCCTCGGTCTGTAGGCAACAGATGAGGGGTAAACTGAACCGTCGGGCTCCTTTTTGTCTTTCCACCCAGGATTTGCTCAATCTCTATAGTGTGTCGGTGGTTTCCGATCGCATATGCATTGAAATTCTCATTGACCTGAGAATACAATGTACCACTTTTTGCTTTTATACCCGCTCCGGTGGCCCCGGACTTTGAATCAATGACGAGTCGGTCGCTCTCTACCAGCCCCTCTTTAATAATGGGATAAGCTCCCAGTATAGCGGAAGTGGGATAACATCCAGGATTGGCAACCATTCTGGCGCTCTTAATTTCTTCGGAGAAAAACTCAGGCAATCCGTAAACAAAGGATGAAAATGCCTCTTTGAAAATATGCTCTTTCTGATACCATTTTTCATAGGTTTCCGGATCCGCCAATCGGTAATCCCCCGAAAGGTCCACGATCTTAAAGTCTGCATCCTTCCACTTTTTTACATAATTCATCGACACTCCATGGGGCAAAGCCAAAAATACCAGGTCAAGCCCGGAATCATCGATCTCCGTGGCACTGATCAGTTTTTGATCTACCAAACCGAAAAAGTGGGGATGTACCGCGGAGAATTTAACCCCTTTGGAGCTCTCAGAGGTAATGGCCTCCAGGGTCATTGACGGATGAAGGGTTATTAATCTGGCCAACTCGGATCCCGTAAAACCCGTGGCTCCTATTATTGCTGTTCTGATTTTCATTGATTCATCTATTTTCTAAAACGAGTACTGCAAATGCAGCATTTGAAGAATCGGTCTCCTGACTGTCATTATATTAAAAAAGGCTGTCAAAAATCGAGTCTTTGGTTCAATTTTCACACATTGATGACTTGAAAATAAGTTTTGAGTTATTTCGAGCCTCATTAGCTATCATTAAGCCGCTTTTAAAATATCTTTAAAAACAAGGAGGAAATGCTCCAGATCCTCCCGGGTAATCGTCAGAGGAGGTACCAACCGAATGACATTTCCGGCGGTGGCATTGATAATGATTCCTTTTTCCAGAAACTTTCCCACATAGGGTTTGGCTTCACCTTTTACAACAATACCAATCATTAATCCAAGCCCGCGCACATGCTCGATGTCATCATATTCTTCCAACAACTTCTTTAATTCATCGTGGAACCACAGGGCTTTTAATTTTGTACTCTCTACGATATTTTGACCTCGGATAAACTCAAGGGTTGCTTCAGCAGCTGCACAGGCGAGGGGATTTCCTCCAAAAGTGGTTCCGTGATCCCCAAATTGAATGACATTCGAAACTTTTTCAGAGCAGAGGAAAGCACCCACCGGCATGCCACTGCCGAGTCCTTTGGCAAGCGTCATAATATCCGGTTGCACCTCAAAGTAATCCTTGGCAAACATATGGCCGGTTCGGGCAACTCCGCACTGAATTTCATCAAAAATGAGCAGTGTACCCGTTTGGTCGCAATGCGAACGCAATTGTCGGAGATAATCCTTGTCGGCGCAATGAATACCTCCCTCTCCTTGTATGGGTTCGAGAATGACAGCTGCCGTTTTGGAATCAATGGTTTTCCTGGCGGCCTCAATGTCGTTAAAAGGAATTTCTGTAAATCCCTCCGGAATGGGGCTGAAGCCTTTTTGATAATTCTTTTTTCCGGCTGCGATGGTACCCAAAGTTCGGCCGTGAAAAGCGTTTTCCATAAAGACAATTTCACCCGAACGTTCGTTTTCATGAGCGTACTTCCTGGCTATTTTAATGGCTCCCTCTACAGACTCGGCACCACTGTTGGTGAAAAAAACTCTGTCCAACCCGGTGATTTCAGTGAGCAAGGACGCCAGGCGCACCTGGGGCTTGCTGATGAAAAAGTTCGAAATGTGCATCAACTCTCCGGCCTGTTTGCAAATTGCCTTACTAATTACCGGATGGCAATGCCCCAGATTGTTGACGGCAATTCCCGCCAACAGATCGAGGTATTTATTGCCCTCTACATCCCACAACCAACTGCCTTTGGCATGGCTGACTGCCAGGGGGATTCGCTTGTAAGTTGGAAGGTAAGTTTTAAGGTCTTGGTCGACCCAATATGTATTGCTCGTATCATCCATGATAACTGATTCTGGTTCCTTTATTTGTGTTGTTGATTAAAACATCAATTAATTGGGATGGATCGGTCCCGTTTAAAATCCTTGCGAGGCCTGCTCCGTTGGCAAGTGCAACTTCACAAGATTCCATTTTGGGGATCATTCCACCTTTAATGACTGTATCTTTTAATGCTTTTATTTCTCCTGATTTTAACTCGGTAATCAAACTGTCCTCTCGTTCGATGTCCTCAAACAATCCGTCTACATCTGTAAGTACAATAAATTGATCTACCTTTAAGGCGCCGGCCAGGTGTCCGGCAAACATATCGGCGTTGATATTGAAATCCTGGCCTTGGGTATCAGAAGCTATGCAGGTGAAAACAGGCATGTATCCGTTTTTTAACAGGAGTTCGGCCAGTGAAGTGTCTATATCATCAACATCTCCGACCTGACCGAGATCCACTTTTTTCTCCAATTCTCCATCTGCAACTAAATGCCATCTCTTTTTTGCGGTAACGGTTCCACCGTCTTTTCCGGACAGGCCCACCGCCTTAATTCCCTCTTTTTGCAAAACCCTTATGAGGGCCCCATTGACCATTCCCTTTAAAGCCATTTCAACCTGAATAAGGGCCTCCGGGGAGGTGGCGCGATGGCCTCCGATAAATTCTGAGTGAATTCCTGCCTGCTGAAGTACCTTTGCAATAAAGGGGCCGCCCCCGTGCACGAGAACCACTTCATAACCGTGATCGTAGAGTTTTTTTAATGCTTTTGCAACTCGTTCCTGAAGTTGGGAATCCTTCATGGCGTTGCCCCCATATTTAATCAGGATTCTTTGATGGTCATTCATATTTTTACTGAGCTTGTGGATATCAGTACGCTGTTGTATTGTAAAGATACAATAAATTAAACAGAATTCTAATATATTTGTTTAACTTTTATCTTCATAAATCACCTCACTTTGCGTTTCTAAAATAGGTGTTACTTTTGCATTTATTATTTATAAGTAAAAAACGATAAAATTGACTTTCAGAGACTTTAATTTAGACAGTAGATTGATGGAGGGATTAGATGCCATGGGATTTGAAAAACCCACTCCCATACAGGAAAAATCCATACCGCTTATTCTTGACAAAAAAAACCTCATTGCCTGCGCCCAGACGGGCACCGGTAAAACCGCAGCTTTTATTCTGCCGGTATTGCACAACTTACTGGTCAATAAATCTCAAGGAATCAATACACTGGTCCTGGCACCTACCCGGGAACTGGCCATGCAAATCGACCAGCAAATTGAGGGTTTTTCATACTTCACCAACGCGACATCCATCGCCGTATACGGTGGAGGAGACGGTCAGACCTGGACGCAGCAAAAAAGAGCACTGGCAAAAGGGGCTGACATCATCATCGCCACACCCGGACGATTGATTTCTTTTCTCGGTTCAGGAAAGGTCGATTTTAGCTCCCTCAAACACCTCATAATGGACGAAGCCGACCGCATGCTGGACATGGGATTTTTCGACGACATTATGAAGATCATCAACACTCTGCCCGAAAAAAGACAGAACCTCCTATTCTCTGCAACCATGCCTCCCAATATTAAAAAATTGGCTGGAAAAATCATGCCCGATTACGAAGAGGTGGCCATTTCCATAAGTAAACCGGCAGAGGGAATACGGCAGGGAGCCTATATGACGCATGACAGTCAAAAAGAACCACTGCTTCTCAGTATCCTTAAAGACAAAATTTATAAATCGGTCATTGTTTTTGCATCCACTAAAGAAAAAGTCAAAAATCTCACCCGAAGCCTTAAACAAAGGGGGGAAGAAGTCAGACAGTTTCACTCCGACCTCGAGCAAATCGAACGGGAAAAATTGATGCAGCAATTCAAAGGAAAAAAAGTGCGCATTCTCATTGGCACTGACATTCTCTCAAGGGGAATCGATGTGGAGGGCATTGACCTGGTTGTTAATTACGATGTGCCGCCGGATCCGGAGGATTACGTTCACCGGATTGGGAGAACAGCAAGAGCGGAATCCACCGGTACGGCGTTTACGTTCATAAACCCCAAAGACGTCAATCGCTTCAAAGGCATTGAGCGATTGATTGAAAAAGAGGTTCCGAAGTTGAAGCTTCCAGAAGAGCTGGGCAAAGGACCTGACTACGAACAGTCGTCCCATCACGACAAAGGCAGAGGTGGAGGGAGAAATAAGCGCAACTTCAGAGCAGGTGGAAAAAGGAAAGGCCAGGATAGGAATCAGGGCAGGAGAAATAAAAGGCGTAATTAAGAGTTAGTTGATCTGATCTACTGGCGATTTGGCCGTGATTTCAGAAGGGATTTTATAAAATAAATTTCTAATATACCCCGTAAAATTACCGTTAAAAGGGTGCTCATGGTATCGGAATTTCCACCTGTTTTGGAAATAGTCATACTTTAGTGCCTGAAACAAAAAATTTAAGAACGATTGAAAACCAAATCCATAAAGAAAGATAAGGTCAATGTCATCACCCTCGGTTGCTCAAAAAACCTGGTGGACTCGGAAAATCTGATTTCTCAGCTTAAGGCCGGGCAGGTCGATGTAGCCCATGAGGAAGTAGATAGCGATGCCGGAACCGTGGTAGTCAACACCTGTGGATTCATAGATCTCGCAAAGGAGGAATCCGTCAATACCATACTCGAGTATGCAGAGCACAAAAAAAAGGGACGCATCGAAAAACTTTTTGTCACCGGTTGCCTTTCGGAGAGGTACATGGACGATCTTATGGAGGAAATCCCTGAGGTAGATGGATTCTTTGGCACCCTGGAATTGCCGGCCCTGTTGAGTCGATTCAATGTCGACTACCGCCACGACCTCATCGGTGAGCGCAGCATAACCACTCCTCCACATTACGCTTATTTGAAAATTTCGGAAGGCTGTAACCGAACTTGCAGCTTTTGCGCCATCCCGCTTATGCGTGGAAAACACATCTCCAAACCCATAGAGGAACTGGTGGAGGAAACGCGGGGATTGGTCAGAAGAGGGGTGAAGGAAGTCATGTTGATTGCGCAGGAACTCACCTATTACGGTTTGGATTTATATAAAAAAAGGAAACTGCCCGAACTCCTGGATGCACTTTCAAAAATAGAAGGGCTTGAGTGGATTCGACTCCACTACGCTTACCCCAACAAATTTCCGGCCGAGGTATTCACGGTCATGGCGAATAGTCCACGTGTCTGCAACTACCTCGACATTCCCCTTCAACATGCTAGCGACAGCGTATTAAAAGCCATGAAGCGCCAGACCTCGCGAAAAGAAACCACTGAATTGGTGCGTCTGGCCAGAGAAAAAGTACCGGGGCTCACTCTGCGAACCACTATGATTGTAGGATTTCCCGGCGAAACCGATGAAGACTTCGAAGCACTTTGCCAGTTTGTCCGCGAAGTAAAATTTGATCGTCTGGGCGTATTTCAATACTCTCATGAAGAAGATACGAGTGCTTATGAGTTGGTGGACGATGTTCCCCCTGAGATTAAGAGACAAAGGGCAGAGGAATTGATGGAGATTCAAAGAGAAATATCGCTCGAAAAAAACCTGGCTAAAGAGGGCAAAATCTTCCGGGTTTTGTTCGATCGAAAGGAAGGTAGATACTTCATCGGCAGAACCGAAGGGGATTCCCCTGAAGTAGACAATGAAGTATTGGTGGATGCCCGTGAACAATTTGTGCGCATTGGCGATTTTGCTAATGTAAGAATCAAAGAGGCGACAGAATACGACCTGTTCGGTGAAGTGGTAAAAGACTCTTTTTAGAAGAATTGAATCCACCCGTTCCGAGACGTAATTTTACTTGAATACGTCGTACACACATGTCTGACAATCAGATGTAAAACTGTTTATTATGCAGGCAATTGAATATTTAAAAAAACCTCCTTATTTGGCGGTTTCAGCATTTCTTGCCGGATTTTTAATTTCAATACTCGGCTTGATTATGCACTCCTTCAGCCCGTTGGAGGATACGGGTGTATTCGTCTGGGGTATTTTTGTTTCCATGATATTGATCTACGCCATTTTTAATACCATTTTTCTCTTTCTTTCCGAGGAAGTGCCTCAATACACCTCGCATTCCATTTATTCATTTCTGGGATTGGGAGTGGCCTGTGTGTTGACCAGTTGGATGTTTACGGGGCAGTCCCTCTACCAGGTAGAGGGTTTTCGATCTGTTTTGAGTGTGTTGGGAATTGGGTATACCATATTCCTGGGTATTGGTTTCAGCATCCGCAGGATTGTTGATGTAACGACGAAAAGAGACAGTGAAAAACTTAAAAGAGACAGCGATGAAATCGGTCACAACTTATTTTAAAGGAATCTTTTTTTTCGGTTCCATTTTGTTGTACTTCAGTTGCGGAGCACAGGATGCCCCTATTAATTTTGAACCCCACCCTTACGAAATAGAGATATTTGGGGATGTAAAACCGGTAAAAGTTTCGCCCCTGGACACCACCGATGGTTACTGGAGGGAAAAACTGGACAACCAATCCTATTACGTATTGAGGGAGGAGGGAACTGAGCGGCCATTTACCGGAAAATACGACGGCTTTAAGGAAGAAGGGATTTTTTGTTGCAAAGGGTGCGGCCTGCCTCTTTTTGCCTCAGAACACAAATACGATTCAGGAACGGGCTGGCCGAGTTTTTACCAACCCCTGGCTCCGGGTGTAATGGGGTATAAAGTGGACGGATCTCTTGGCATGGTTAGAACA